>JADCCH010000077.1 GCA_020252865.1 Methylobacterium sp. | reverse complement strand
GCCCGTGAGATCGAGATAAGCCGGATGGTTCGGCGAGAAATGCGTGCCGATCAGCGTGCCGAAGCCCGAGATCGCCCCTTCATTCACCTGCGAGCGGTCAATGGCCTTGGAAATCGCCTCGCGCACCTTCGGATTGTTGAAGGGCGCCTTGCCATTGTTCATGGCGACGATCGTCTCACCCTCGGTGCGCCCGATGCTGACGCGCAGGTTCGCATTGGCGCGGAGCTGCGGCACGGCTTCCGGCGCGCTGAGATTGGTATGTGCGTCGCAATCCCCCGCCGTGAGCGCCGCGACCTGCGCCTGCGGATCGGAGATGAAGCGGAAGGTGGCATTGGCGATGGCCGGCTTCCTGCCCCAGTAATTCTCGTTGCGCTTCAGCACGAGGCGGTCGCCCCGGTTCCAGCGCACGAACTGGTAGGGGCCCGTGCCCACCGGCTCGGTGGCGGCCTTGTCGGCGGATTTCGCCGAGAAGATCGTGGCATCGGCCCAGGCCAGTCCATCGAGGAAATCGCCCGCGAAGCTTTTCAGCGTGATGACGACCGTGCGGGCATCGCGCGCCTCGATGCGGTCGATGGGTGCGAAAATCCATTTCTGGCTGTTCTTGGAATCCGGCGCCATCGCACGCTCGAAGGAGAATTTCACATCCTCCGCCGTCAGCGCCGCGCCATCATGGAAGGTCACACCGGAACGCAGAGTAATGGTGTGGATCAGGCCGTCCGCGCCTGAATCGATCTTCTCGGCGAGCCGCGGCTCGATGCGCCCCTCGGCATTGAAGGCGAGCAGCGTCTCGAACACATTATCGTAGGTGACTTCGCGAATGGCTGCCGCCGCACCACCCGCGGGATCGAGGATCGGCGGTTCCAGAGTCTGGCAGACCACCACGGAGTCCTTCGATGCCTGCGCCAAGGCAGGCAGAGCGAGCGGCAGGGCGAGGGCGGCGAGCCCCAGGCAAAGCGCCAGCCGGCAGGATGAATGTTGCATGCGAAGATCCTCCCCAGACATGCGATGCGCTTTCGCGCAACCGGACTTATGCATTCTCCGTGCACTCGTGCAACAGCGTGAGCGCGGCGGCCGCCATGACCTTGGCGGAAGCGAGCATATCATCAATTCCGATCCATTCATCCGGCTGGTGGGCGAGATCGAGGATTCCCGGCCCATAGGCCACGCATGCCTGCACCGAACCATGCCGGGTGATGTGCTTCTGGTCGTAGGTTCCGGGCGAGGCGACGAGGCTCGCCGGCCGGCCGAAGAGCTTCTCGATCCAGTGGTCGAGGCTCTGCACCAGCGGGGCATCCGTTGGCGTCATCGTCGGCTCGAAACTCATGATCTCGCGGATTGAATAGTCGATTCCGGCACGCGCGGCCTTCACGCGCTCGAGCAGTTCGACGATCTCGCTCTTCACGGCGGTGAAATCCTCCTCGACGAGATAGCGCCGGTCGAGCACCAGACGGCAGCGATCCGCCACGACAGGCGCGGGGCGACCATTGCCGGGCTCGGGCTGGCCGCCATGGATCGAGTTGAAATTCAGCGTCGCGCGTCGCGCGCCCTCCGGCATGCAGGGCATGGTCGTGACGCGATTGCCGAGGAGCGGCATCAGGTCCTTCTCGATCAGCGCCAGCAGGTCGCCCATCCCGGCGATCGCATTGACACCGAGGAAGGGCATCGAACCGTGCCCGATGGCCCCGGTGATCTCCACCTCCGCCCACCACACGCCGCGATGGCCGAGGCAGATGCGATCCGGGTTCAGCGGCTCGGGGATGATCACGTGATCAACACGGGAACGATCAAAAAAACCCTGCCGCGCGAGATAGCCCGCGCCTCCGAAGCCGCCCGATTCCTCATCCGCGGTGCCGGAGAATTCGAGCGCGCCTCGCGTGGGAAGCCCGCAGGCGAGAAGCGCATCGATCGCGATGAGGCTCGCGGCGATTCCGCCCTTCATGTCACAGGCGCCGCGACCATAGACACGGCCATCCTTCACCACGCCCTCGAAGGGCGGGACGGTCCAGCCCAGGCCGACCTCGACCACATCGATATGACCGTTGAAATGCACGCAAGGGCCGGGCTCCGCGCCTTCGAAGCGGCCGATCACGTTCCAGCGCGGGAAGGCGTCGCTGTCATCCGGCTCCCCCAGCGCCCGGATATGGCGTACCGCGCCGCCGCGCGCTTCCAGCCATTCCCCGAGATAGGCGCAGATCGCGCGATAATCCGCGCCCGGCGGGTTGATGGTGGGGAAACGAAGCAGATCCTGCGTGAGGCTCACAAGGCCCGCGCGCGAGGCATCGATCCGCGCGAAAAGACGGCTGATCGTATCCGCCGCGACCATGGCCCCTCCCCGCGTGCCGCGTCAGAATAGCCGGGCATGCGCTGCTGGCTAGAAGAAAATGCCCCAGATGAACCGGGCCGAAACCACCACAAGGAACAGGCCGAACGCCACTTCCAGCGTGCGCTTCTGCATCCGGTGCGCCAGCCGCGCACCGAAGGGAGCGAAATAGGCCGAAACCGGCGCGATGAGCGCGAATCCGAGAATGGAAACATAACCCACCGAAAGCGGCGGGAGCACCGGCATCTTCGACCAGCCGGCGAGGATGTAGCTGATCGCCCCGGGAATGGAGATCAGCACGCCGAGGCCGGAGGAGGTCGCCACCGCATTGTGGATCGCCTTCCCATGAAGCGTGAGGATCATGTTCGAAATGGCCCCGCCACCAATGCCCATCAGGGACGAGGCAAGGCCGATGAGCACGCCATAGGCGCGCATGCCAGCCTTGCCCGGCAGCTCCGGCGCGATGCGCCAGTCATCCCGGCCCGCGAGCAGCTTCGTCGCATTCGAGGCGGCAACCAGCACAAAAACAAGTTTCAGGACAAGGGGTGGTGCGAAAGCGGCAATCGCGCCCCCGAAGAGCACCGAAAGCACCACCGGAACGGCCCAGACCTTCAGCACATCCTCCAGCACCTTCCCCTTCGCGCGATGCGCCCGGTAGGATTGCACGGATGTCGGGATGATGATGGCGAGCGAGGTGCCAACGCAGAGATGCATCCGCACATCTTCCGGCACCCCGAGAAAGCCGAAAATCTGGTAGAGCACGGGCACGATGACCGCCCCCCCCCCCACCCCGAACATGCCGGCGAGAAGGCCGGTCAGCACCCCCGCGGCCAACAGCGCGAGGACCAGCGGAACGAGGTCGCCGAGGGGGATACCGAGCATGATGTGGATTTCCGATGGGAATGGATGCAGAACGGCTGTAACGCAGTCGCAGGTCCGGCGCAAATCGAGCGGCAGGACGCTTCAGAGAAACACAGCCAATTCCACTCCGCCACATTCAAATCTTTCATGAAATTTTGCCCGATCTCTTGCATATTTTCGGATATTTATAAGTAATAATCCGTGAAATTTTCGGGTTATTTCTGCCTTTTTTGGTGCAAACATTCATTGTATTTTTTTAAAATATTCGATTAATTTCTATATTTGATGTGAATATGTTTTTTTGAATTGCTCGCTGGTGTTCGAATATACGTATTCCCATCGCGGATTGAATGCTTGCAATTCGTTTCAAATCGTGAACTTTTCACTCTGGAGCAAAGCAGCTGGCGACCAGAAAACAACGGGAGCGCCGTGAGCCGGTTTGGCATTGCGGGGAACGAAACAGGGGGCAGCGCATGATTGCGAAACCGCCGGGCGGGAGCGCCCGATCGATGCAGGACATCTTGGGCGGGGCATTTCTCGTCGCGATCGCGGCTTTGGCCCTGTATCTCGTCAACCATCTGCCCGCCTCCGGCCGAGTCGGCTTCGCCTCCGGAACGGCACCGCGCCTCTTCGCCTATGGGCTGATGGCGCTGGGCGCCTGGATCATGATCGCCGGCATCTTCAAGGAAGGCCCCTCGATCGGCAACCTGAACTGGCGTGGCCTCGCCACCATTCTCGGCTCTGTGCTGGTTTTTGCGGTCGGCATCCGGGTTGTAGGGCTCGCGCTCATCGGCGTGCCGATGGTGGTGCTGGCCTCCCTGGCCGACAAGCAGTTCCAGGCAGAGGAATCGCTTTATTTCGGCGTGGGAATGACGGCGTTCTGCGGCCTGCTCTTCCCCACGGTCCTGGGTCAGCCGATTCCGCTCTGGCCGCCGTTCCTTGACATGACGCCCGGCAAGCCGACGGCGATCATCGTCCAGGCAATCGCGGGGGGCGTGGTTCTGGCCGCCCTGATCTATGCCGCGCGGCGTGTCGTGCAGAGCAGGAAGGGCAACTGACAATGGAACTCCTTGCCAATCTTGCCCATGGTTTCTCGGTTGCCGTCACGCCAACCAACATCCTGCTCTGCCTCATCGGCGCGCTGGTCGGCACCCTGATCGGCGTTCTCCCGGGCATCGGGCCGATCGCGACCATCGCGATGCTGCTGCCGATCACCTACAAGCTCGACCCCACCGGCGCGCTCATCATGCTCGCGGGCATCTATTACGGCGCGCAATATGGCGGCTCGACCACGGCCATCCTGGTGAACCTGCCCGGAGAAAGTTCATCGGTCGTGACCGCGATCGACGGCCACCAGATGGCGAAGAAGGGACGCGCCGGCGCGGCGCTCGCCATTGCCGCCATTGGTTCATTCATCGCCGGCACCTTCGGCACCATTCTCGTCGCAGCACTGGGAAAGCCGCTGACCGCCGTCGCGCAGGCCTTCGGACCGGCGGATTATTTCTCGCTGATGGTGCTCGGCCTTGTCTGCGCCATCGTGCTGGCCTCGGGCTCGG
>JADCCH010000076.1 GCA_020252865.1 Methylobacterium sp. | reverse complement strand
CGCGTCGCGAGTTCGCAGCCCGGCACGGTTTGGGCCGGGTCCACGCCGCGCTCGAAGCGGTAGCGCGCATCGGTGATGATCCCCAGCTTGCGGCCGGTCTGCGCGATGTTCAACGGCGACCAGAGTGCGCTCTCCACCAGCACATCGGTGGTGTTCCCGTCGCAGCCCGAGGCCTCGCCCCCCATGATTCCGGCGAGCGATTCCACGCCATGATCATCCGCGATCACCACGATGGAGGGATCGAGATCATAGGTCCTGCCATCGAGCGCGACAAGGCTCTCGCCCTCCTTCGCGCGGCGCACCACGAGCTTGCCCGCCACTTTCCTCGCATCGAACACATGCAGCGGGCGACCGCGATCGAAAGTGATGTAGTTCGTGATATCCACCAGCGTGTTGATGGGCCTGAGGCCGATGGCACGCAGGCGCTTCTGCATCCATTCCGGCGAGGAGCCGTTCTTCACGCCGCGCACGAGACGAAGCGCGAAAGCCGGGCACAAAGCCCGATCCTCATGCGCAAGCGCCAATTCCACGTCCACCGGGCAGGCGCCCTGCCCGCGCACCTGGTGCGGGGTCGGGTCCTTCAAGCGCCCGAGGCCGGCCGCGGCGAGATCGCGCGCGATGCCATGCACGCCGGTCGCATCCGGGCGGTTGGGTGTCAGGTTGATCTCGATGACCGGATCGGAGAGGCCCGCCCATTCGGCATAGACGCGTCCGACCGGCGCATCCTCCGGCAGATCGATGATGCCGTCATGGTCCTCGGAAATCTGGAGTTCCGCCGCCGAGCAGAGCATGCCGAGGGATTCCACGCCGCGGATCACACCCCTGCCGAGCGTGATGTCCTTGCCGGGAATGTAGGTGCCGGGCGGCGAGAAGACGCTCTTCATGCCGGTGCGCGCATTGGGTGCGCCGCAGACCACCTGCACCGGTTCGCCCGAGCCGGTATCCACCATGCAGACGCGCAGGCGATCAGCATTGGGATGCTGCACGGCGGAAACAACATAGGCGATCGTGAAACCGCCAAGTTTCTTGCCCGGATCATCCACATGCTCGACCTCGAGGCCGATGCGGGTCAGCGTCTCGACGATCCGGTCGAGCGTCGCATCCGTTTCAAGGTGATCCTTGAGCCAGGAGAGCGTGAACTTCATGGGAGCAACCTCGGACGAGCGGGCGCGGCGCGCGATCCATCGCGCCGGTCCCGCGCGGAATAGCCTTACAGGGCCGGGGGATGCAAGAGATTGCGCTGAGCGGTTGATCAGGCCAGGAGGCGCAGGCGTTCCGGCAGGGTCCGCAGGGTCTCGGTTCCGACATTCGCGAAGGCGAAGCGCAGATGCCTTTCCTGCCCCGTGCCGAAATAGGGGCCGGGAAGCGCAAGGACACCGCCCTCCAGCGCGAGCCTTCGCGCAACCTCGGCCGCGCTGCGATCCGGCCAGGGATGCGCGACATAGGCGAAATAGGCCCCGGCGGAATGCAACTGCCAGCCATTGAGGCTCGCGAAAGCCTCGCGCGCGGCCAAGGCCCGGCGTGCAAGTTCCACCGCCTGCGCTTCGCGCCAGGCGCGCTCGTCCTCGATCGCCTGGGCGACAACGCCCTGCGCCGTGCGGGCAGGGCAGATCTGGATGCAATCCAGGAGCTTGGCGATCTCGGCGATCACCGGCTCGCCCGCGAGGATGGCGCCGAGTCGATGGCCGGGAATCGCATGGGCCTTCGAGAAGGAATAGAGCGAAATCAGCGTCTCGCCCCAGCGTTCATCCTGAAAGACGCGATGCGGCGCGCTGCCAGCGGGCAGAAAATCGCGATAGGTTTCATCCAGCACCAGCGCAATGCCCTTCGCGCGGGCCAGCGTCGCGAAGGCCTCGATGACGCTGGGCGGATAGATCGCACCGGTGGGATTGTTCGGCGAGACGAGGATGATCGCGCGCGTCGATGGCGTGATCAGCCCGGCGGCCTCCGCGACATCCGGCACGAAGCCGGCCTCGGGCCGCGCGGGCAGGATATCGACCTCGATGCCCAGCATGTCGAGGGTCATGCGGTGGTTGAAATACCAAGGCGCGGGGAGGATCACGCGGTCACCCGTGCCGGCCAAAGCCATCATCACGGTCACGAAGGCCTGGTTGCAGCCGGCGGTGATCGCCACCTGCGCCTCGCGGATCGGCGCACCATAGAGGCGGCTCGTCTCGGCCGCATGGGCCGCACGCAGCACCGCATCGCCAAGAATGGGGCCGTATCGGCTGGCATCGGCTTCCCTGGCGGCTCGGCCCAGGGCCTCGAGCACCGAGGCAGGCGGCGGCGTGGAGGGCACGGCTTGCGAAAGATCGATCATCGGCCCGGCATCGCCGGAATAAAGCTGCTTCCAGGCCTGCGCCTCGGGAATGGGAGGCGCATCCACCGCGAGCACGCGGCGGTTGAGGCTGAAGGGCGGCGGCAACGCGTTCATCATGCCCTGATGTAACCGCGTTGCGCGCGCGATCGCAACCGGTGGCGAGAATCAGCCCGAGCCGCTATCGCTGCGGCATGGAATTCTCTCCGCAGCAGGATCGCGCCCTTCAGGCGATTTCCGAATGGCACAAGGCGGCGCGCAAGGGGCGTGGCCCGCAACTCTTCCGCCTGTTCGGCTATGCCGGAACCGGAAAGACCACGCTCGCCAAGCATATCGCGGAGGATGTCGAAGGCGACGTACTTTTCGCGGCCTTCACCGGCAAGGCCGCCGCGGTGATGCGCGACAAGGGCTGCGGCGAAGCGCAGACGCTCCATTCCCTCATCTACCGCGCGCGGGAGACGAAAACAGAGGAGCCGACCTTCATCCTCAATCGCTCTTCGGATGTGAAGAAGGCGAGCCTGGTCATCATCGACGAATGCTCGATGGTGGACCAGGAACTCGGCAACGACCTGATGAGCTTTGGCGTGCCGGTGCTCGTGCTTGGTGATCCCGCCCAGCTTCCCCCCGTGAAGGGTGGCGGCTTCTTCACCGAGGCCGAGCCCGACATCATGCTGACGGAAGTGCACCGGCAGGCGGTTGATAACCCGATCATCCGGCTTTCCATGCTTGCGCGCGAGGGCGAGAGCCTGCCAATGGGGAATTTCGGCGAAAGCCGGGTGATCGGGCGTTCCGAGATCAACGCCGAGGCGATCCTCGTGGCGGACCAGGTGCTCGTGGGCCGCAATGAAACCCGGCGGCGCTACAACATGCGCATCCGCGAATTGCGCGGCTTCACCGACACCATGCCCGCACAGGAGGAGAAGCTCGTCTGCCTGAGGAACAACCGGCAAAAGGGGTTGCTCAACGGTTCAACCTGGACCGTGAAGCTCGCGAGTGAACGACGCGGCGATCTCATCCAGCTGCGCGTCGCGCCGGATGAAGGCACGGGGCCGAGCGTGAAGGTCGCCGTGCTCACCGCCATGTTCGAGGGCAAGGCCGAGGAAATCCCCTGGGAGATCCGCCGGCATACGGATGAATTCGACTATGGCTACGCGCTCACGGTGCACAAGGCGCAAGGGTCCCAATGGGATCGCGTGGTGCTGTTCGACGAGAGCTTTGCCTTCCGCGAACACCGGGCGCGCTGGCTCTATACGGCCGTGACCCGCGCGGCGAAGGCGCTGACCATCGTCATCTGACGGCTCGAAGCTTGCGACAATCGGGTGTTCGGCTCAGGTTGATGGCGAGAACCGATCCGCTGGAACGCGAACCGACGGCCCGGCATTCCAGTTTCGACGCGCTGGCGCTCGTTCCCGTCGTGACCCGGAGCATGGCGCAGATGCTATCGTCCGAGAACGGGCTCGCCGGCCATCCTCAATAGCCTGTCTGGCGATCCACCACATCCTTCAGTCGCCCCTCGCGCTCGTGCAGCGCGACATTGGCGAGCACGGCCTCGACCAGCGCCTCTGGTGTCGAATCGGCCGCGACATGGGGGGTGAGAATCACCTTCGGGTGCTTCCAGAGCAGCGAAGAGGCGGGAAGCGGCTCGGTTTCGAAGACATCGAGGCTCGCCGCTTTCAGCGTGCCATTCTCCAGCGCGGCGAGAATATCGGCGTCGACCTGCAGGCCGCCACGCCCGGCATTGATGAGAATCGGTCCGCCCAGAGCGCCGTCGCGCGCAAGCCTGGCGAAGAGGCCGCCATTCAGGATGCCGCGCGTTTCCGGCGTCAGCGGAAGCAGCACCACGAGGATATCCGTTCGCGCAAGGAAGGCCCCGAGCTCAACTTCGCCGGCGAAGGTTTCAACACCTCGAATTGTCTTGGGCATGCGGCTCCATCCGGCGACGCGGAAGCCCACGCGCTTCAGCACCTCCGCCGAATCCTGCCCCAGAACGCCCATGCCCATGATGCCGACGCGCATCTCGGTCGCGGCCGGCTGGTCGATGGGCTCCCAGCGCGCCTTGGCCTGCAGCCGGCGATAGGCCTCGACCTGCCGCAGATGCATTAGGCATTGCAGCACGACATATTCGGTCATCCGCGCGGTGAGATCGGGGTTCACGATGCGGCACAGCGGCACATCCGGCAGCGTTAAGTCGGCGAGCAGCGCATCGACCCCCGCTCCGAGATTGAAGATCGCCTTCAGGTTCGGCAGGCGGGCGAGCAGCCCCGGCTCGGGCATCCACACGGCGGCATAATGGATGCTGGCCGGCTCGAACGATTCCCGCGCATCGACCACCGGGCGCGGCGCCGCCGCCGCGCGAAAGCGCGCGACCCATTCATCCGGCGACCAGCCACGAATGGAGACAAGAAGCGACATGCCGAAACCTCCTGAAAACCGGGGCTGATTTCTCTCTGCATTCCCGATAAGTGGAAGCTCTTCTCGCGGCAATCTCGGAGAACCCGATGCAGAATTCTCTCTTGGCAATCGGTGCGATCAGCGGCACTTCCATGGATGCGATCGACCTGGCGCTCGTCCTCACCGATGGCGAGAATTATGTCGAGCGGATGGCTGGCCGGTCCTATCCCTACCCGGCTCAGCTGAAGGCGAGGCTGCTCGATGTGCTGAAGAACCCGCGGATTGCCGAAACCGATCCGCTGACGGAACTCGAAAACGCAGTCACCGATGCCTTCGGACAGGCGATCCGCCAATTTCAACGTGATTTTCGGATCGCCCGCGCGGATTTCATCGGGCTTCATGGCCAGACCATCTGGCACCGGCCGGAGAAGCGCTTCACCCGGCAATTGGGGGATGGGCCGCGCCTCGCGAGGTTTCTGCGCATGCCGGTGGTGAACCGCTTCCGCCACGCCGATGTGCTGCTCGGCGGACAAGGCGCGCCGCTGGTGCCGCTCTACCATGCCGCCCTGGCGAAAAAGCTCGAACAGCCGCTCATCGTGCTCAATCTCGGCGGTGTCGCGAATATCACCTATCTCGATGGCCCGATCATCATGGCCTGCGACACCGGCCCGGCCTCTGCGCTGATCGATGACCGGATGCGCCAGCTCTTCAACAAGCCCTTCGACAAGGACGGCGAAACGGCAAAGTTCGGCGATGTGGATGCTGGCGTGCTCGCCGCGCTGATGGACAATCCCTTCTTCGCGCTGCCGCCGCCGAAATCGCTCGACCGCATGGATTTCCACGCCCGCGCGGAGGTGGTGAACCCGCTTCCGCCGGCCAATGTCATCGCCACGCTCACCGCCTTCACCATCGAGGCGACGGTCGCGGTCCAGCGCCACCTGCCGAAACGGCCGAGGCGCTGGCTCGTCACGGGTGGCGGGCGGCATAACCGCACCATCATGGCAGGGTTTAAGGAGCGGCTCGGCGTGCCGGTCGAGCCCGTGGAATCCTTGGGCTGGGGGGGCGATTTGCTCGAAGCCGAATGTTTCGCCTATCTCGCCATCCGCTCAAGCCGTGGCCTGCCGCTCAGCCTGCCCACGACAACCGGCGTGCCGCGCCCGCTGACGGGCGGGGAAACGCATCGGCCGTAACTGCGGAGGCGCGGGGCGCTCGCTTCACTCGGTGACGCGCGCCTTGAGGCGACCGCCAATTTCCTCGCGGATCAGCCGGTCGAGCCGGTCGCGGACCTCGCGATAGGCATGAAGCCGCTGCTCGCGCGTGCCGCCGGCCTGGGTTGCATCGGGGATCGGCCAGTGCAGCAATTCCACGGCGGTTGCGCGCAGCATCGTCAGGGCGCGGGCATGCGCCTCGGGCGAGAGCGCGATCACGAGGTCGACACCTTCGTAATCCACCTCTTCCAGCCCATGCGGTTGGTCGCTTTCGAACTCGATCCCGATCTCCCGCAGGACGGCGAGCATGAAGGGGTCGCGATCGCTCTTCTGAAGCCCGGCGGAATCCACATAGATCTGCCGGCCATAGCGGGTGCGGCACAAGGCCTCGGCCATGGGTGAGCGCACCGCGTTGAGCGAGCAGACGAACAGGACGGCCTGCAGTGACGGGCGGTGTTCCCCGCTCATCGATCCTGACCCTTCCAGGAAAGGGCGACGATGAGCGTGAAGAGGCGGCGCGCGGTCTTGTGGTCGATGTCGATCTTGCCTTCGAGCCGCTCCATCACGAGGCCCGCGCCCTCGTCATGCACGCCGCGCCGGCCCATATCGATGGCCTCGATGCGGTCGGGTGATGCCGTGCGGATCGCCTCATAATAACTCTCGCAGATGAGGAAATAGTCCTTGATCTGCTTGCGGAATGGCGAGAGCGATAGGAGATGCACCACAACCGGGCTGCCATCCTCGAGGCGGATATCGAAGGAGAGCTTGCCCGCAAGCAGACCGAGAGAGAGCGTGAACGGCCCGTCCAAACCCGGCGGTCCGAACAGGTTTTCCTCGATGAGATCGTAGATCGCGATGGCGCGCTCATGTTCCTGGTCGGGCGTGCCCCGCTCGATGGATGCCTCGTCGAGCGTGATGGCGACCAGTCGCTTGTTGGTGCCGGGCATGGCTTCACCCTCCCGAGAGCCGCAGGGAGACCGAGCGCGCATGAGCCTGCAATCCCTCGGCCTCGCCCAGGGTCACAGCAGCGGGACCGATGGCGCGAAGCTGCTCCGGCCCGCAGCGCAGCAGCGAGGTGCGCTTCATGAAATCCAGCACGCCAAGGCCCGAGGCGAAGCGCGCGGAGCGCGCGGTGGGCAGCACATGGTTCGAGCCGCCGACATAATCGCCGATCGCCTCCGGCGTATTCTCGCCGAGGAAGATCGCGCCGGCATCGCGCACATCCGCGGCCACCATATCCGGGTCGGCGGTCATGATCTCGAGATGCTCGGGCGCCAGGCGGTCCGAGAGGCGCGCGGCCTCCGCCATGTCCTTCACGAGGATCACCGCGCCATTCTCGCGCCAGCTCGCGCCAGCAATGGCCCGACGCTGGAGCGTCGCAAGCTGGCGCTCCACCTCGCGCGCGACAGCTTCCCCGAGGGCGGCATCATCCGTGATCAGGATCGATTGCGAGGCTGCGTCATGCTCGGCCTGGG
>JADCCH010000075.1 GCA_020252865.1 Methylobacterium sp. | reverse complement strand
TGCTTGATGCGCGTGCGATGCCAATGGCGGATTGACCTCGCCCCGCCACGACCTTGGAATCACGGGGTCCGTCTTGCCCCGGCGCTTGCGCTGTTTTTCGCCGTGGGGGGCCTTTCACGCCGTGGGGCGAAAGAATCGACGCGCCAGTCACCCGCATCCGGCAAGCGACGAGCGAGAATGTCGCCCCCGTCAAGGCGAGGCCGCCTGAGCGGTCAGGCCTAGACCCGGCGCAATCCGAACCCGGCCCTGAGCGCATCGAAGCTCAGGTTGAAGCGATCCGCCCGGAAGAAAAGCTGCGTATGCAGCACCCCTCGCCCGATGGAATCATAGAAGCTGCGCACAATCGACAAAACCGGGTCGCCGCCCGCGAGGCCGAGCATCCGCGCCACTTCGCCCTGCGCGGCCTCCGCTCCAGCCACCTGCAGGCCGCGTTCAACGGGGTTATCCGCACCGATCAGCGGCCCGAGCAGCCAGTCGCTCGCAAGATCCGCCTCCGAAAGGCGATCCGCCAGCCGGCGAGGCACATAATCCACGCCGAAGGCGAAGATCTGGCCATCGCGCATGCGCTGCCGCGCGATCCGGCGCACGCTTTCGCCGGGCCGCAGGCGCAAGGCGCCGAACACGGGCAGCGGCGGCACCACATCCTGCGCATCGATGCCTTCGATCTGGAGACCGGCCGACAGATCTTCCATGCGCGAAAGCAGGCTCGCCAGATCAAGGATGACCGGGCCGTTGAAACCGCGATCGCGGAGGAAGGTGCCCGCCCCGGCGCGGCGCTCGACAATGCCCTCCGCCATCAGCCGATCCAGCACGCGTCGAAGCGTCACGCGCGAAACGCCCAATTCGCCGGCGAGTTGCGGCTCGCCCGGCAAACGGTCGCCGGGAGAAAGGTTGTCCTGGCGAATCCGCGAACGCAATCGCTGATACGCCTCCTCCGATCGCGAGGAACGCTCCCCACCCGGCATCTCGTCCATCGCCATGTTCGATACTGCCCGCAGCCCCTGGCGGCAAAGCCGGGAAACCGACCTGGAACCCGTCTGCCTCGGGATCTTCATGGAGCATGACTTGTCGGGGAGGATCGTTCCAGCGTCAATCTCCAGATCGTTGAATTGCCGGGACCCGCACGAACTGCCGATGCAAATCGTGCATCCAAACGATTTCGAAGGAAGAACCAAACCGATCGAAGGGACACCCCGGCTCGTGCGCCGCCCAATGGCGGTGACGTATCTTCGCGCGCCGGTCTTCTTGCGCGCCGATCGGCCAATTGCCTGTTGGATAGCCGTCCCTGCACACGCCATGAAGGCGAAGGCGGCCGGTCTCGCAACCCGGAATGAGTTTGTGGTCCGGGTTGCAGACAGGGCAGGTTTTTCGAACTTGCCGAACACGCTGCGTGTCGAGATGCGGGTAAGAAAGGCTCGCTCATGCCTATTGATTGGGCAGGCTGCGGCGAAAACTGCCAATGCGCGCGCGCCGGAGAGCCGCCTGTCCCACATGCTATGCGAAATTTCGATGACCGGAAGGCCGGAAAATTCCTTTCGCAGCGGCGAGAGGAAGAGGAGATTCACGCGGGTTGGTCGCGTTCCTTCTCAAGAACAGGCCGATCCGCGGGCCGGCCGAAACCGATCGGGGTTGATCAGCATCAAGGGCCCAACCCCCTTTTCAGTCACAGAATATCATCGCAGGATGACGAAAAAATATCGTGTTCCAGCGGGAGGATTTCATGAACGAGGCGGTGAGCGAATTGCCCACGCGGCGCGACCCCGTGGTTCGGGCCGTGACACAGGCGGATATTGCCGAGGCCATCAGCGCGGGCCTGCGGGATTTCCAGGCAAAACCGGTCTACGGCCTGGTCTTCGGAGGGATCTATGCGCTCGGCGGCATGGCAATCGTGCTCTCGGTCACGGCCTTGCAGATGAGCTATCTCGCCTATCCGCTGGCTGCGGGCTTCGCGCTGATCGGACCTTTCGTTGCAGTCGGGCTTTATGAAGTCAGCCGACGCATCGAAAGTGGCGAGGCCGTCAGCTTCGGCGGCATCTGGCGCAAGGTGCGAGGCCGTGCGGAGGTGGGCTGGATGGCCTTCGTCACGCTCTTCATCTTCATTGTCTGGATGTATCAGGTGCGGCTGCTGATGGCCCTGTTCTTCGGCATCAACACCAATTTCGCGACCATGCCGGAATTCATCAACGTGGTGTTCTCCACCAGCCAGGGACTGGTTTTCTTGATGATCGGCAATGTGATCGGCGCAGCCTTGTCGATCATCCTCTTCTCGCTCACGGTGGTATCCTTCCCGCTGCTGCTCGACCGTGATGTGGATTTCGTGACCGCGATGATCACCTCCGTGCGCGCGGTGATGACGAGCCCGCTGCCGCTCATCACCTGGGCGCTGGCGATTGTGGCCTTGCTGATTGTGTCAGCCCTGCCCTTCTTCCTCGGACTCATCATCACGCTGCCGGTTCTGGGCCATACGACCTGGCATCTCTACCGGCGTCTGGTCGAGCAGGAAGGCAAGTGACCACGATCCAGACAGCACCAAGGGCCGCGCCGAACAGGGGCCGAGCCGAACAAGGAAGAGGCAACAGGAATGGCGTGGAAATGGCGCGCCCTACGGGAATCGAACCCGTCTTTACAACGTGAAAGGCTGTCGTCCTAACCGATAGACGAAGGGCGCCGCGAAGCTCAATTAGCGAGGTTCGGCGGGTGGGGCAAGCGGGCGCGAAAAGTTTTTCACGGCTGCCATTTTTCACGGCTG
>JADCCH010000074.1 GCA_020252865.1 Methylobacterium sp. | reverse complement strand
ATGTTCGAAAGGGTCACCTTGCCCGAGAACGAGGCCTTAACAGGGCCGATCTTCAGCGTGACCTGCGCCGCGAGTTCATTGTCGCCGGTCTTCTCCACCGAATCGCAGCCGGGGATCGCAGCCTTCAGCACGTCTGGGTCGTTGAGTGCGGCCCAGACCACCTCGCGAGGCGCGGCGATCCTGCGACTGTCCTGCATGTCCATGGCGAACTCCCATCTGTTTTCATCCGATGAAGGACTGCCCGGACGCAGCCGTCAAGAGAGAGAAAAAGGCGGAATGCCACCCCGGCACCCGCCTCGCGAGGATGCAGCCGCCGCAGCCGGCTTATTTCGGCTTGCCGTCCGGTCCGAAGGTCTTGAGATAGGCGATGAGGTCCGCGATGCGCCTGTCATCCTTCAGGCCGGCATAGGCCATCTTGTTGCCCGGCATGAACGCCTTCGGGTCCCTGATATAGGCCGCGAAATTCGTCTCGTCCCAGGTGATGCCGGAATTCTTGTTGGCTTCCGAATAGTTGTAGCCGGGCACCGTGCCGGCCTTGCGGCCGAACAGGCCGTTCAGCACCGGCCCCGCGCCATTCCGGGCGGTCTCCCCCACCTGGTGGCAGGCGCGGCACTGGTTGAAGACGCTCTTGCCGGCTTCCGCATCCTGCGCGAACGCGGAGGCTGCAGGCAGGACCAAAAGGGTGGAAAGGGCAACGGCACGAAGCATCGCATTCCTCGTCATGAATATATTCCCATCCGAAGATACCGGTTTCCGCCACCGGCACAAGCGGACGAGGAAAGGATTATCGCCGCAATCTTCACGGGGACGGCAGTTCGAGTCCCTGGTCCCAACTGGGCACGGGACCATAAAGCTCTGCCAGGAAATCAATGAAGACCCGCGTGCGCTGCGGCAGATGCCGCCGCGAGGGATAGATGGCATGAATGGCGACGCGCTGCCCGCCGCGATAGCGCGGCAGGATCTGCACCAACCGGCCCGATTTGAGTTCCGGCCCGACATCCCATGTGGACCGGAGTGCAATGCCCAGGCCGGCCAGAACGGCCTCGCGGATCACTTCGGAGGAATTCGTCACGACAATCGAAGGCACTGGCACGGTTACCGGTCCCTCCGGCCCGTCCAGCCGCCAATGGTCGGCATTGTGCACAAGAAGTTTGTGGCGCGTGAGATCCGCGAGGCCCTGCGGCGTGCCGTTGCGGGCGAGATAGGCCGGTGACGCACAGAGCAGGCGATGGTTCGGCGCAAGCTTCCGGGCAACAAGGCTCGTATCGCCGAGATCGGCGATGCGCAAAGCCACATCGAAGCCATCACCCACGACATCGACGAAGGAATCCGTTAGCGAGAGATCGACCGAGATTTCCGGATACTTCTCGAGAAAGCGAACGAGATGCGGGGCGACATGCAGGCGCCCGAACGTGGACGGCGCGGAAATGCGCAGGGGCCCGCGCGCCACATGGGCGCGCTGGGCAACCCAGGCCTCCGCCTCATCCACCGAGCCGAGAATCGCGACAACCCGCTCTTGGAAGCCGCGCCCCGAATCGGTCAGCACGATCTGCCGCGTGGTGCGCTGGAGCAGACGCGTGCCCAGCCGCTCTTCCAGGCGCTTGATTCGCTTGGAAATGACCGGCGGGGACAAACCCAGTTCGCGCGCCGCCTGCGACATCGAGCCCGTGGAGGCGACGCGCGCAAAGATTTCGAGATCGCCCAGCCGGTCCATGTTGCCCCGCCCATCCGGCGCAGCTTAGGCTGCCACCTTTTGTCCATGGCGACAATTTAGGGCATTCATGCAGATTTGGAACAGAACCCATGTGTCACCACCGGTGCTGTCAGACGGCAACGGATGAACTATGATGAAGAAGGGTCCTTCCATGGGGCCGGCATCGCGCAAGGGAGGTCCGATGACTGCGATTCCATTCCCCGAGCCGCGGGCCGACGTGCTCGCGCGCCGCGATTTCCTGATCGCGGGACTCGCCAGACTCGTGCCGCCCGCCTCCCTCGTGACCAGCGAGGATGAGCGCCGCGCCTTCGAGACGGATGCCTTCACCGCCTATCGCCGCGTGCCTTTCGCCGTGGTGCTGCCCGAGACAACCGCCGAGGTCTCGGCCGTCCTCGCCTTCTGCCACCAGCATCGGGTGCCTGTCGTGCCACGC
The DNA here is from genome assembly GCA_020252865.1 of Methylobacterium sp. Classification (GTDB taxonomy): domain Bacteria; phylum Pseudomonadota; class Alphaproteobacteria; order Rhizobiales; family Beijerinckiaceae; genus Rhabdaerophilum. The sequence continues at coordinate 2,670 of JADCCH010000074.1, read as the reverse complement.
GGAGCGGGCACCTCGCTCTGCGGCGGCGCCATTCCGCAGGAGGACGCGGTGGTGATCGGCCTGTCCAAGATGAGCCGCATCCTCGAGGTGAACTACCCGGATCGCCTCGCAAAGGTGCAGGCGGGCGTGACGAATCTCGCCATCACCCAGGCCGTCGCGGCGGATGGCTTCTTTTACGCTCCCGACCCTTCGAGCCAGCTTGCCTGCACCATCGGCGGCAATATCGGCATGAATTCCGGTGGCGCACATTGCCTGAAATACGGCGTGACGACCAACAACATCCTCGGCGTCACGCTGGTGCTGGTCGATGGCACGGTGGTCGAGATCGGCGGCGAGGCCATGGATGCGCCGGGCTATGATCTTCTCGGCCTCCTCTGCGGCTCGGAAGGCCAGCTCGGGATCATGACCGAGGCGATCGTGCGCATTCTCCCCGCCGCGGAAGGCGCGCGCCCCGTGCTCTTCGGCTTCGGGACGAGCGAGGAGGCGGGCGAAGCGGTCGCGGCGATCATCGGGGCGGGCATCGTGCCGGTCGCCATGGAATTCATGGACAAGCCGGCGATCGATATCTGCGAGGCCTTCGCCAAGGCGGGCTACCCCATGGATGTGGAAGCCCTGCTCATCATCGAGGTCGAAGGTTCCGATGCGGAGATGGACGCGACCCTCGCCAAGATCGTGGAGATCGCCCGGAAGCACGGCGTGAAGCGCGTGAAGGAATCGAAATCCGCGATGGAGACCGCGGCGATCTGGAAGGGCCGGAAATCCGCCTTCGGTGCTACGGGCCGCATTGCCGATTATATCTGCATGGATGGCACCATCCCCACCGGTCAACTGCCCCATGTGCTTCGCCGGATTGATGAAATCGTGAAGCATTACGGCCTGCGTGTCGCCAATGTGTTCCATGCCGGCGATGGCAACCTGCACCCGCTCATCCTCTACAACGTGAACGACCCCGCCGAGGCCATGAAGGCGGAGGAAGCGGGCAACGACATCCTGAAGCTTTGCGTGGAAGTCGGCGGCTGCCTCACCGGTGAACACGGTGTGGGAATCGAGAAGCGCGACCTGATGCGCCACCAGTTCAAGCCGCCTGAACTCGAGCAGCAAATGCGCGTGCGCGCGGCCTTCGATGCCGGCTGGCTTCTCAACCCCGCCAAGGTTTTCCCGCTGGAGGGGCGTGTCTGATGCCCACGCTTCGACAGCCACAGAGCGAGGATGAACTCGCGGGAATCGTGCGGGAGGCGGCAGGGCACAGCACTTCGTTCCAAGGCGCATCGCTGAATGTGCAGGGCGGGGGCACGCGGGCGGGCCTCGGGCGCCCCGCGAACAACGCTGTCACGATCTCGACAACCCGGCTTTCCGGCGTGACGCTCCATGAACCCGCGGAGATGGTGATCTCGGCGCTCGCCGGCACACCCTTGCGCGTGGTGGAGGAATCCCTCGCCGAAAAGGGCCAGATGCTGCCCTTCGAACCGATGGACCATCGCGCCATTTATGGCACGCGCGGCGAGCCGACCATCGGCGGCGTGGTGGCGACCAATGTCTCCGGCCCGCGTCGCGTCGTGGTCGGAGCGTGCCGCGATCATCTCATCGGCGTGCGTTTCGTGAACGGGCGCGGCGAGATCATCCGCTCCGGTGGCCGCGTGATGAAGAATGTCACGGGCCTCGACCTCGTGAAGCTGCAGGCCGGCGCGCATGGCACGCTCGGCATTCTCACGGAAGTGACCTTCAAGGTGCTGCCGCGCCCCGAAGCAACTGCGACAATGCTCTTCGAGGGGCTTTCGGAAGCCGATGCCGTGGCCACGATGTCAGCGGCACTCGGCTCGCCCTTCGAGGTGACCGGCGCAGCGCATCTCCCGGCAGGGATAGGGGCGGAGACGGCACGCACGCTGCTGCGCTTCGAGAATTTTCCAGCCTCGATCGATTATCGGTTCCCCGCTCTGGCCGAGAGGCTGCGGCGTTTCGGCATGCCAAAGCGGATCGACAGGGCGGAATCCGAACAGCTTTGGGTCGCGATCCGCGATTGCACGCTTCTCGCCGAGCCGCGCGACGCGGCCCTCTGGCGCCTCTCCGTGAAGCCGTCGGACGCGCCGGCCCTGTCCGCCACGCTGCGCGACGCGCTTGCCGATGCGCGGCTCTTCCTCGATTGGGGCGGCGGGCTGATCTGGCTCGCGATACCCGCCATGGACGATGCCGGGGCCGCCGCGATCCGCGCCGCGCTGGGCGGAAAGGGCCATGCGACGATTGTCCGCGCCCCCGATTCCATCCGCGCCGCTGTGCCGGTCTTCCAGCCGGAACCCGCGCCGGTGGCGGCACTTTCGGAGCGGATCAAGGCGAGCTTCGATCCCGCCGGATTGATCAATCCCGGCCGCATGCACGCGAGCTATTGAGGGTTGCCATGCAAACCAGTTTTTCGCTCGCGGCACTCGCCGACCCGGCCATGCAGGCCTCGGAGAAGATCCTCCGGACCTGCGTGCATTGCGGTTTCTGCACCGCCACCTGCCCGACCTATCTCGAACTCGGCGACGAGCTCGATAGCCCGCGCGGGCGCAGCTATCTCATCAAGAAGATGTGCGAGGGCGGCGAACCCGCCACAAAGGAGGTGGTGACCCATGTGGCTCGCTGCCTTTCCTGCCTCTCCTGCATGACGACCTGCCCCTCGGGCGTGCATTACAT
>JADCCH010000073.1 GCA_020252865.1 Methylobacterium sp. | reverse complement strand
CCTCCCGCTCGCCGAGGACGCCGCACGGGCCGAGACCTGGCTCTACGAGGGCCGCCAACAGTCCGGCGTCGATCCCCATGAAGCCCTCGCGGCCTTCATTGACCGCACCAACCGGGTCCTCCAGCTCGTCGAAGGGTTCATGCCGGAATGCCGGTGGCTCGATGACGGCGAGACCCTGACCTACCTGCACGCGACAGTGTCCACGAAGCGCCACCGCGTGCGCGTTCCGGAAACGCCGATCTACCTCGATGCGCTTCTCGCCGATGAGCCGCTGACCGGCGGCCTTGAGCCGCGGCTCGGCGCCGCCCATCTGCGCGTGCTGACGATCAACGGCTTTCCGACGGCGACGACCCCAGGGATTCTCGACGATCTCAACCGGCTCGCCTTTCCCTACCGCTGGTCCACGCGGGCGATCCTCCTCGACAAGACGGACGCCACCAAGCTGCTGACGCGCATCCGGCGGCAGTGGTTCGCCAAGCGCAAGTCGATCGCCGCGATCCTGAAGGAGGTGATGACCAACGAGGCATCCGCGCTCGTCGATACGGACGCTGCGAACAAGGCGGCCGATGCCGACATGGCCTTGCAGGAGCTTGGCGCCGACTATGCCGGTCAGGCCTATGTGACCGCCACCGTCACCGTCTGGGATGCCGATCCGCGCACCGCCGACGAGAAGCTGCGCCTCGTGGAAAAGGTGATCCAGGGCCGCGACTTCACCGCGATGTCCGAGACGATCAACGCCGTCGATGCCTGGCTCGGTTCGCTGCCCGGCCATGTCTACGCCAACGTCCGGCAGCCACCGATCTCAACCCTTAACCTCGCCCACATGATTCCGCTCTCGGCGGTCTGGGCCGGGCCGGAACGGGACGAGCATTTCGGTGCGCCGCCGCTGCTTTACGGCAAGACCGAAGGCAGCACGCCGTTTCGCTTTTCGCTGCATGTCGGCGACGTCGGCCACACGCTGGTCGTCGGGCCGACCGGCGCTGGCAAGTCCGTGCTGCTCGCGCTCATCGCGCTTCAATTTCGGCGCTATCCGGATGCACAAGTCTTCGCCTTCGACTTCGGCGGCTCGATCCGGGCGGCCGCGCTGGCGATGGGGGGCGACTGGCACGACCTCGGCGGCAGCCTGACGGACGGCGCCGCGTCGTCGGTGTCCCTTCAGCCGCTCGCGCGCGTTCACGAGACCCACGAGCGCGCATGGGCAGCCGACTGGATCGCCGCCATCCTTGCCCGCGAGGGCGTCACGATCACGCCGGAGGTGAAAGAACATCTCTGGACAGCGCTGACTTCGCTGGCGTCTGCGCCGCTCCCCGAGCGCACCCTGACCGGCCTTGCCGTCCTCCTTCAGTCGAACGATCTCAAGCAGGCGCTGAGACCCTATTGCGTGGGAGGCGCCTACGGTCGGCTGCTGGACGCCGAAGGCGAGCAGCTGGGGGAAGCTGCGGTCCAGGCCTTTGAAACCGAGGGGCTGATCGGCGGCGGCGCGGCGCCGGCCGTCCTTGCGTATCTCTTCCATCGGATCGGCGACCGTCTGGACGGGCGGCCCACGCTCCTGATCGTCGACGAGGGCTGGCTCGCGCTCGACGATGACGGCTTCGCGGCGCAACTGCGCGAATGGCTGAAGACGCTGCGCAAGAAGAACGCGTCCGTCGTCTTCGCCACGCAATCGCTGGCTGACATCGATGGGAGCGCGATCGCGCCGGCCATCATCGAAAGCTGCCAGACGCGCCTGCTGCTGCCGAACGAACGCGCGATCGAACCGCAGATCACCGCCATCTACCGGCGCTTCGGCTTGAACGACCGCCAGATCGAGATCCTCAGCCGGGCGACACCCAAGCGCGACTATTACTGCCAGTCGCGGCGCGGCAACCGGCTGTTCGAGCTGGGGCTCTCCGAAGTCGCCCTCGCGCTTTGTGCGGCATCCTCGAAATCCGATCAGGCCACCATCGAGGCGATCCTCGCCGAGCATGGCCGCGACGGCTTCCTGCCCGCCTGGCTGCGCGCCCGCGATGTCGGATGGGCCGCCGACCTCATCCCCGATCTCACCAACCTGGAGCCCAAGCCATGATGATCCGACGCTCTCGCGCAGCCTTTTTCGCCGCAACCATCCTGTCGCTGCCCGTCGCCTTCTCGCCGGTATTCGTAACCCCGGCTGCGGCGCAATGGGTCGTCTATGATCCGACCAACTACGTCCAGAATGTCCTATCGGCCGCGCGGGCGCTCGAGCAAATCAACAACCAGATCCAGAGCCTTCAGAACGAAGCGCAGATGCTGATCAACCAGGCCCGTAACCTCGCGAGCCTGCCCTATTCCTCGCTTCAGCGACTCCAGCAATCGGTGCAGCGCACGCAAGCGCTTCTGGGTCAGGCGCAGCGCATCGCCTTCGACGTGCAGCAGATCGACCAAGCCTTTCAGAGCCAGTACAGCAACATCTCGCTGTCGACTTCGGATCAGCGTCTCGTCTCCGATGCACGATCGCGCTGGCAGAACACGGTCGGCGGCCTTCAGGACGCGCTGCGCGTGCAGGCCGGTGTCGTCGGCAATATCGACACCAACCGCGCCGAGATGGCGGGTCTGGTCGGACAGAGCCAGGGTGCGACCGGCGCGCTTCAGGCAACCCAGGCAGGTAACCAGTTGCTCGCATTGCAGGCGCAGCAACTCGCAGACCTGGTCGCTGTGGTCGCTGCGAACGGCCGAGCGCAGGCGCGTGGCGATGCCGAGCGCGCCGCAGCCGCCGAACAAGGCCGTGAACAGCGCCGCCGGTTCCTGACGCCCGGCTCCGGCTATCAGCCCGGCAACGCCCGGATGTTCCCGAACGGCAACTGAGGACAGCAGGATGGACGGCAAGACGCTGGCCCGCGTGGGCGCGATCATCTTCGTCTCTGTTGCGATCACGGCTACGGCGATCGAGATGAGCCGGAAGGAGGAAAGGCCAGCAGTTCGGCCGACGCCCGTGCTTGAGGAGGCGGCAGACCCGCTGCGCGAGGGCCAGCGCCGCTGCCAGCGGATGGGGGAAGCGGCGGCCCGGGACAGCGAGTGTCTGCGCATCTGGGCCGAAACCCGCGAACGCTTTCTTGGCACCCGCACCGCGCCGCAGCGCGCCATCGAAGGGCGGTGAGCCATGGGCGGCAGCGGCGTCATCGACAACTTCCTCGGAGTCTTCACCTCCTACATTGACAGCGGGTTCGGCCTGCTCGGCGGCGAGGTGGCGTTCATCGCGACGACGCTGATCGTCATCGACGTCACGCTGGCCGCCCTGTTCTGGAGTTGGGGCGCAGATGACGACATCATCGCGCGTCTTGTGAAGAAGACGCTGTTTGTGGGCGTCTTCGCCTACATCATCGGCAACTGGAACAACCTCGCGCGGATCGTCTTCGAAAGCTTCGCCGGCCTCGGACTTCAGGCCTCCGGCACCGGGTTTTCCATTCAGGACCTGATGCGCCCCGGCCGGGTTGCGCAGACGGGTCTCGATGCAGCGAGGCCGCTGCTCGAATCCATCTCAAACCTGATGGGCTGGATCGCCTTCTTCGAAAATTTCATCCAGATCGCCTGCTTGCTCTTCGCCTGGGCGCTGGTGCTGCTCGCCTTTTTCATCCTCGCCATCCAGCTCTTCATCACGCTGATCGAATTCAAGCTGACAACTCTGGTCGGCTTCGTCCTGATCCCGTTCGGCCTGTTCGGGAAGACTGCCTTCATGGCCGAGCGCGTGCTGGGCAACGTCATCTCGTCGGGGATCAAGGTTCTGGTGCTCGCCGTCATCATCGGCATCGGCTCGACTCTGTTCAGTCAGTTCACGGCAGGTTTCGGCGGTCAGCCACCGACCATCGACGACGCCATGGCCGTCGTATTGGCGGCGCTGTCACTTCTCGGTCTCGGCATCTTCGGTCCCGGTATCGCCAACGGCATTGTTTCCGGCGGCCCGCAACTCGGCGCAGGTTCCGCCATCGGCACTGGCCTCGTCGCGGGCGGCGCAGCCATGGCTGCTGGCGGCGCGGCCGGGCTCGCCCTGCGCGGTGGCGCCAGCGCCATTTCCGGCGGCGCCACTGCCGTGCGCGGTGGAGCCACTGCGGCGGGTGCCGCCTCCGCTGCCTACAGTCTCGGCTCCCTCGGCCAGTCGGGCGCCACCGGCGTGGCGTCGGGCCTCGGCGGTGTCGCACGAGCGGCCGGCGGCGCAGCAGCATCTCCGCTGCGCCGGGCCGCGCAAAGCGTTCGCTCCAGCTTCGCCGACGGCGTCAAAAGCGGTTTCGGAGCCACCGGCGGCTCTTCGAGCATGGGAACGGTTGCGAATGATGCCGCACCGGCTGCCACAGGCGCTGCCGCCAGCCCGCCGGCTTGGGCGCAGCGCATGCGGCGTGGGCAGACCATGAGCCACGGCGTCACGCTCGCGGCACACGCGATCCGATCGGGGGACAGCCATGGCGGCGGCTCTTCCATCAATCTCTCCGGAGGCGACCGCACATGAGATTCTTCAAGCGACCCGCAACGCACTATGGAAAGACGCCGGAGCCCGAGACGCCCTATCAGCGCGCGGCGCAGATCTGGGACGATCGGATCGGCTCAGCGCGGATCCAGGCCCGAAACTGGCGGCTCATGGCCTTTGGCTGCCTGATCCTCTCTGCCGGCTTCGCCGCCGCGCTGGTCTGGCAGTCGGCGCGCGGGACCATCGTCCCTTGGGTGGTGCAGGTCGACAATCTCGGCCAGGCGCAGGCGGTCGCGCCGGCGCAGGCCGACTATCGCCCCACCGACCCGCAGGTGGCCTGGCATCTGGCTCGATTCATCGAGCAGGTCCGCTCGATCCCGGCCGACGCCATCGTCGTGCGGCAGAATTGGCTCCGCGCCTATGAATTCACGACCGACCGCGGTGCGGCCGCCCTCAACGACTATGCCCGCGCCAACGACCCCTTTACCCGCGTCGGCAAGCAGCAGGTGTCGGTCGAAGTGTCGAGCGTGATCCGCGCTTCGCCCGACAGCTTCCGCGTCGCGTGGACCGAACGCCAGTACGAGAACGGCCAGCTTTCCACGACACAGCGCTGGACGGCCATCCTGACCATCGTGATCCAGCCCCCGCGCGACGCCGAGCGGTTGCAGGCCAACCCGCTCGGAATCTACGTCAACGCCATCAACTGGTCGCGGGAGATGGGGCAATGAAAGATCATCTCCGTAGACCCGCTCGTTATGGCTTCCGCAGATCCGGCTCTGCGCTTTTGCTGATTTTCGGACTGGCGCTCGCCGGCTGCGCGACCAACCGGCCGCCACAGATTAGCTACGATGCTGAGGTGCCGCCGCTTCCCCCTGTGCCGGCCGCCGTCACCGAGGCGCCACCAAGGCCGCTTCACACACCGCCGGCCTGGACACCGGCGCGCGGTGGCGCTGCCGCGGGGTCGCCGACAGGTCGTGTGGAGAATGCCAATGCCGCCGCGCGGGTCGAGCCGCGCCGGGAGGGCCATTACAACTCGATCCAGATCTATCCCTGGAGCGAGGGCGCGCTCTAT
>JADCCH010000072.1 GCA_020252865.1 Methylobacterium sp. | reverse complement strand
GCCATCGGCGTCACGAGATAGGCCGCGTATAGCGCGAGTGCCGCGCTGCAGAGGCCTGTCGGGCGGCCGGAAAGAGCCATTCCGCTCATGAGGTCACCCCGTTCATGGCGCTGGCCCGTTCATGATGCTACCCCGAAATAGCGCAGGGCGATCGCTTCCATCGCGGCTTCGATTTCCGCACATTCCAGCGCGCCATCCACCCGGTTCGCATCAGGCATGGTGATGACCAGGCGTTCCATCTTCAGGCCGAGCGCGATCTCCGAAAGCGTGCCGTGCCCGCCCCCCACGGCCACCAGCGCGAAGCAGGCTGAGGCGATGATCGCATTGCGCGCCTCGCCAATTCCGCTGGCGACGGGCACGCTGACGAAAGGGTTCGCGCTCAGGGGATCGGTGGAAGGCAGCACGCCGATCACGAGCCCGCCCGCCTCGGTCGCCCCGCGCGAGGCTGCCTGCATGCAGCCGCCGCGCCCCCCGCAGATCAACGGCAGGCCAAGACCGGCGATCCCGCGCCCTGCCGCTTCGGCCATCACAAGTTCGGATGGCGACGCGTCATTCGGCCCGATGACCCCCACAGGCAAACGCCTTGCACCCGCCTTCAGCGCGAGGCGCAGGGCCTCGCTGGCGGCGATGGGGTTGCCCGCCGCCTCGCCAGCCTCGGCAGGCTGCCAGCGATGCGTGGTCGCGTCGAAGCGGCGTCCGGCATCGTCCCGCAAGATATCGGGCGCGGTGAGGGTCAGGGTCATGGTCCGGCGCTTCCTCAAAGGCTCTCTGCGGATCAAGGCGGAGCAGTTGGAAGATATCTTCCACTTATCGGAGGTTAATGTCAATTATATGACAAACCTCGAAATCGTGCTATGCGATGGCGATGAACCGGAGATCCCCGATGCCTGCGCTGGAAGACAACGCCCTCAATGATCGGCAAAGCCAGATCGTCGATCGCGTCGAACGGCTGGGATTCGTAACGATCGAGGCCCTGGCCGAGGAGTTCAACGTTTCGAGCCAGACCGTGCGGCGCGAGATCATCCGGCTCGACGAACTGGGCCTGATCCACCGCTTTCATGGTGGCGCGGGGCGCTGCGGTTCCGGCGAGCGCCTGAGCCATGAGGTTAAGCGACAGCGCGAGACGGGGCTCAAGGCGCGGATCGGGGAGGCCATGGCCAGCCGGGTGCAGGACGGGCAATCGATCTTCCTCGATGTCGGCACCACGGCCGAAGCGACGGCACAGGCTCTGCGCGACAAGAATCGGCTCACGATCGTCACGCCCAGTGCGAATATCGCGCTGATCCTCTTTGGTGCGCCGGGCGTCGAGATCATCCTGACAGGCGGGCGGATCGTGGGGCGCGACCTCTCGATGGCCGGCCCTGCGGCGGTGGGAAGCGTGATACGGCACCGGTTCGATTGGGCCATCATCGCCTGTTCGGCCGTCGAGGATGACGGGGCCGTGCTCGATTTCGACGCCGAGAAGATCGCCGTGAAACAGGCCGCGATGGAAGTGTCCCGGCGCCAGGCACTCATCACCGATTCCTCGAAATTCACCCGCTCGGCGCGACTGGAAATCGCGCGGCTCGACAGCTTCGATCTCATCGTCACCGATGCCGCACCGCCCCCTGCCCTGCGCGAGCGGATCGGCGAGGAACGGCTGATGCTCGCGGCCCGCGATGGCGCGGGGCCGAATAGACAGAAAGTGGCAATGATCTGACATTCCGCTGCCGGCCCCAAAGTTTCCGGCATCCTGCAAATGGCCGGATGGACAGACGCAATCATCCATGTTTAAAAAAAGGTGCTTTCGGTGCCTCTCGCCAACGAGAGGTGAAACGGGAACGCCGTAAAGGGTGTCGAACCCCCAATCGGCGGCTGCCCCCGCAACTGTAGGCGGCGAGCCTTCTTCGCATCACCACTGGTTTCCCCAAAGGGATACCGGGAAGGGCGAACAGGCGTTTGAGCCGCAAGCCAGGAGACCGGCCGGAAGCTTGTGCAACACGAACCCCTTGGCGGTGGGCCGAGGCAGGTGGATCATGAGCAGAACTTATCCGGCGGCTGCGGCTGCCCTCGTCGTCGCATGCGCGGCAAACAACGTTTCTTCCGCAAAAGCGCAATTATCCCGGGAGGCCGAGCCTCTCGAGATCAACATCACCGCAAACAGATCGCCGACTGCCATTCAGCGCACAGGTTCTGCTGTTACGGTCATCCGCGCCGAGGAGATCACCCGGACCAGCAGTTTTTCGGTCGCGGATATCCTGAAGCAGGTGCCGGGCGTGGATGTGAGCGAAACCGGAAATCCCGGTTCGGTCGGCACCATCCGCGTGCGCGGCGCCAATGCCGGGCAGACGCTCGTGCTGCTCGATGGCATCCGGATCAACGATCCTTCCGGCCCCTCGGGCGAGTTTGATTCCTCGCTGATCGCGCCGGGCATCATCGATCGCATCGAGGTTCTGCGCGGGCCGCAATCTGCGCTGTATGGCTCGGATGCGATTGGTGGCGTTGTGAACATCATCACCAAGAAGGGCCAGGGCGCGCCGTCGCGCAGCATGCGTTTCGAGGGCGGCTCTTATGGCTCGGCGAGCGTGACGGGCTCCGTCGCCGGCTCCAGCGGGCCGTGGTCCTATGCCTTTTCCGGTCTGGGCCAGACCTCGGAGGGGTTTTCGAGCTATGGCTATCGCATCGGCCGGCTGGAGAAGACGCGCGGGCCATTCGAGAAGGACGGTTTGCGCCGCCTCACGGGCCTCGGGCGCATCGGCTACGATCCCGGAACGGGCTTCCGGTTCGACCTCGGCTTCATCGCCAGCGGCAAGCGCTCGGGCTACGATGCCGCCTTCGGCGCCCATCCCGACACGAATAGCATCTCGAACCAGCGCTTCGGGCAGTTCCATGCCAGGGCCGAGCTCGACAGCTTCGACAATCG
>JADCCH010000071.1 GCA_020252865.1 Methylobacterium sp. | reverse complement strand
CTGTTCCTTGGTAAGCCGCGCCGCGATGTCATCGCGCTTCTTGCCGGCATCTGGATCGCCCTGCATCGCGGCGAGCGAGAACCAGCGATAGGCCTCGCCGAGATCCTGGTTCACGCCAAGTCCGCGGGCGAAGAGGATGGCCACATTGAACTGACTATCCTTCACGCCGTGCTCGGCGGCGCGGCGGAACCAGAGCGCTGCACCGGCATAATCCGGCGCGCCATGCACACCCTCAGCCAGCAGCACGCCGGCATTGTGCATGGCCAGCACGTGGCCTTGCGCTGCCGCGCGATCGAACCACTGGAAGGCCAGCGCGGCGTCCTTTGCCACACCGCGCCCTTCGCGATAGAGGCTCGCGAGGCGATATTGCGAGGGGGCATGACCCTGTGCCGCCGCCTGCTCGAACCAGCGGGCCGCAAGCTTCGGATCGCGCGCCACGCCGCGTGCATCCGCAAGCCGTGAGCCCAGATCAAAGATGGCCGCGGCATTGCCGGCGGTTGCGGTGTCAAGCAGGCGATCCTGCCCGACGATCTTCGTTTCACGACCGAGTTCTGCGAGCACCTCGCGACCGGTCTCGATCGGGCGGGCCGTGCCTTCCGCGGTGATGGAGCCCACGGTCATCGGATCAGCCTGCGCGATGGGGATTGAATCGGTAAGCCGCGTCGCGCGTTTGCCCAACGGCTCGACCGTCGGGGTCGCGATCGAGCCCGTGCGCTCCGGCGCCGATTGGGGCTTCGCGGGCTCGATTTTTTCGGCGGCAGGGCGCTCGATCACGGGTGGCGCGGGTGGAGCAGGCGCCTCGCCACTGTCTCGCGTCAGGAAAACCTTCATGGCACCGAGGGTGAGGACGAGTGCGGCGAGGCCGAGCAGGATCGGCTTGCGAGCGCGGGCCAGGAACGAGGCCCGGGGGGCTCCGTCTGTTCCGGCCGCGACCGCTGCCGCCTTCGCCGCCTTGCGGGCGGCCTTGGCGGCTTTCCGGTCGGTCTTCTCGTCGGCGAGAACCTGCTGGCTCTGGTCTGCAGCAGCCTGGGCGGCACGACGGGCAGCCGCGATGAAATTCGCACGAGGATCGGCAGCCGTCGACGCTTGCGCGCCGGATGTCCCCGGCATGCCGTCGGCCGGGCGCGGCTGTCCTGGACGCAGGCCGGGTTCCAGCGGCAGATCCGGGGTATCGTCCAGCACATCCGCCGAGGCGGTCACGCGGGAGGCCATTGGCGAGGGAGCCGATTTCTGGGTGGTTTCCGGCATCCGCATCGGAGTTGCCGGCGGCAGGGCCGGAGCCGGGATATCCGCGCGTGGCATCCCCGAAGCAGAAGCGGGGGCAGGGGCGGGGGCAGGAACCGGGGCAGGAGCCGGGGCAGATGGCGGCCTCGGCGCCGGCCGTGGCGCAGGGGCCGGAAGGCCGGTCTCCATGCCGCCGAGACGGATCGCGAGGCCTTCAAGCGTGCCATGCAAAGCTTCCAGCGTCTGGCGCGTCCGGCGATCAGCTTCAGTCTGGGCGGTCTTGAAGTCGCCGAGATCGCGCTTGAGCAGAAGCAGACCCTCCGCCGCGAGCGTATCGGTGGTCTCGTCGCGCGCGATCGAGCGGATGGCCTCGCGCGCGGCGCGTTCGGCGGCCTCGGCTGCGGCTTCACGCAGATCGGTGCGGGCCGTATCGAACTGGTTCATCAGCGTCTCGACGGCCTTCTGGAGGCCTTCAAGGCCGGCCGGCGCGCCGGTGGGCATGTCGAGTTTCTTGCCAAGACGGGAAATCTCATGCTGGAGCGCATCCAGCGTATGCGTGTCCGAGCGTGTTTCGGCTTCCGCCATGCGGGCCGAGAGGCGCTCGAGCAGGTCCATCAGCTCATCGCTGACCGCAGGTGCCTGCGCCCGGTCGAGCGAGGTTCCGAGCTTCTCGATCTTCTCGGCGAGGCTGCCGAAGGCCGCCAGTGGCTGGCCTCGCGTGTCGCCGAGCACGCGGTCAATGCGCTCCAGCCGTTCTGCGATGGAATCAAGGTGCGGCAAAGGCTGCTGTGCCTTGGCGATCCGGCTGACGTCGCGCGCAATTTCATCGAGGCGGCGCTCGATGCCCGTGAGGGCACCAAGGCGATGTTCGATGGCCGCGATGGCGGAGAGACGCTGCTCGAGTGACTGGAAAGCGGCCTTGGGGTCAAGCCGTTCCACCCGGTCGCGGATTTCCTCGACGGCATCCATCACCGCGCGCTCGGCGCGGCGGTCCGGATCGGAGCGGAAATTCTCGAGCTGCTTGCCGAGTGTTTCCATCTGGAAGACGAGGCCCTCCAGCGGCTGGGACCGCACGACCTGTCCGATGAGGCTCTTGATCGCGTTGGTCTCGCGCAGCACATCCTCGATGCGCGCGGGGTCGGTCGATTGGCGGCTGATCTCATCGAGCCGCCGCGCGATGAGATTGACCTCCTGGCTCAGCCGATCCGACGAGCGGGATGAAGCAAGTTCGCCGAGGATATCGCGGATTTCCTGCTGGACCTCAAGAATCGGCGCGAGAAGCCGCTCGGGCAGCGGGCTGCGATGCTGGCCGAAGGATTTCTCGGCCACGCTCGCAACGGCATTTTCCACCATGCCAAGGAGGCGCTGGGGCGAGAGCGTTTCGATGGTTGCGGCGAGGCTCGCGAGGTCGCGCCGAATAAGCGCCGTGTCCTCATGCGGACGATCATGCCAGTTTTCGAGGCGACCGGCGATCTGGTCGATGCGCTCCTGCAACGGCACGGTCTCGCGGCCGGCCTGGCCGCGCATATCCTCGATGCGCTCGAGCAGGATGTCTAGTTGCTGGCGCATGGCGTCGATGGCGTTGTTGTTGCCCCCCCGAGCCGGTCGGCTCGCGGCGGCTTCGTCGAGCATGCGGCGCCGCTCGTCAATCTCGGAAACGGCACGATGGAATTCGGCATCCTCGATCCGGCCCTGATGCAGGAAGGCCGCCGGACGGCCGCTCGGCAGGCGCTGGGGAACTTCGAGGCGACGCTCCAGTTCGTCGACGACGCGGTTGATATCGGATGATTCGCGCGAAGCAGCCGGGGAAGGCCCGGGGGTCTTGCGCTCCAGCCGCTCGATTGCCTGCAAGGCGGATTCGATCAGATCGAGGACGCGGCCATTCTCCGGCTCGGAATCGCGCATGCGATGCGCGGCGGTGGCAGTGCGGTTGCGTCCGAGGCGCTCCAGTCGTTCGTTTAGCGCTTCCCCGCGGGAGGATTTGCGCCGACGGCCGCGCAAAGGCGCGGACTCGCCATCCTCGTCATCGAGGTTGCCCGCCAGGACATGGTTCAGCCATTCGCCGACTGAAAGGCCGGAGCGGTGGGCAGCTTCCACGGCCTGTTCGCGGATTTCAGGGTCGATTCCCCGCACGCTCCACGGCATTGCATTCGCCATTGTCCGACCCGCATCCCGTTGTTCGATGCAGCGGCCGTCGCCGCCGACGGGAAGGTGCGAATCAGGCTTGATCCGGCCGTTTTCCCCCCGTGCAGACAGCTTTTCTTGTTATGGTAAACACTTCGTTAAAAAACAGGCGAAATTTGCCTGGTTCTGCTGCCTGAGGTTGTAAAAAACGCGGACGGCTTGCGCAGGCGAAGCCATCAAGAACGGCAGGATTCCTGCCTGGGGCCTGGCTCCGTTCACCGGATTGTTTCATCAGGTTGAGCCGAAGCGTTGTTCGCCTTCGGAGGAAGTGGAATCACCAGCGCAGGCGTTCATTTCCTCAAGAACATCCTCTGCTTCCATGATCATGATGTTCATGATGGATCGAAGCATCTCGGTATTTTCAGAGTAAAGCTGTGCCTTGATGATGAATCCAAAATCAATGATTCGACGAACCAGTTCTTTTTCGTTCATGACTTGCCCCCACCGCCTGGCACAATGCAATCTGTTCTTGCCGATCCCGAAAGGCCAACCGCTTCGAGGGTAGAAAAAAGCGGCCGAATCGCCGGAAGCGAGAACAATTCAAGCGTGTATCAATTCGTCATTGCAACCTCAACGATTATTTAGGATTCTACAACCTAAGGTCGTGTTACCGGGCGATGGGCCCGGGTTACTCCTGGCCAGAAAGGTGCCATCATGGCTGATATCACTCTCTCCGTCGGCGTCCGTCAGTCCCTCGCCGCGATCAAGTCGACAACCGCTTCCCAGCAGCAGCAGCAGCTCAAGCTGGCAACCGGCAAGCGCGTGAATTCCGCGCTGGACAACCCTGTCAACTTCTTCACCTCATCGAGCCTCTCGAACCGCGCGCGGGACCTTTCCTCGCTGCTGGACTCGATCGGCCAGGGCGTGAAAGTCATCGAGGCTGCCGACAAGGGCATCAAGGCCTTGACGAAGCTGGTCGAGTCCGCCCAGGCCTCCGCACGTCAGGCGCTGCAGTCCACCTCGTCGACACCGAAGGTAACGGGTACGAACACCACGGCCCTGACGGGCAGCACGGTTCTTTCGACCGCTGGCGCTGGCGGCTTCGCGGTGGGTGATACGATCACCGTCAATGGCACGGCCGCCTTCACCTTTGCCGCAGGCGACGATGTCGATGATGTTATTTCCGCCATCAACAGCAACGCCACGCTGAACCCCAGCTCAGGCCCGCAGAAGATTCAGGCCTCGCTCAACGGCCAGGGCCAACTTGTTGTCGAATCGCTCGATGGCTCCAGCCTGGCCGTCTCGGGCTCGGCTTCAGCGAAGGTTGGCACTCTTTTCGGCGGCGCAACCTTGACCGCCAGCGCCTCCACCAACTCGACCCGCAAGGATCTCGCGGCGCAGTTCGATGCGCTCCGCAGCCAGATCGACCAGCTGGCTTCAGATTCGGGCTATAATGGTGTGAATCTCCTCGATAACGGCTTGCTGAAAGTGCAGTTCAACGAAGCCAATACGGCGTCCATCACCATTTCGGGCGTGAAGTTCAATGCAACGGGTCTGGGTATCGCGGCCTCTACCAACAACTTCCAGTCCGACAAGGACATCAACGACGCCATCGGCAACCTCACCAATGGTCTCACCAAGCTGCGCAACCAGGCCTCGACCTTTGGCTCGAACCTCTCGGTCGTGCAGACCCGGCAGGACTTCACCAACAGCATGATCGAGACGCTCGAGACGGGCTCGGATCTCCTCGTGCTGGCCGATCAGAACGAGGAAGCGGCGAAGCTGGTTACGCTCAACACGCGCCAGCAGCTTGCCTCCACGGCTCTCTCGCTCGCGACCCAGGCCGAGCAGAGCGTGCTCCGCCTGTTCTGATTTTCTCGGCAAAATCCAGTCATTTTGGAGGGCGGCGCCTGGCGTCGCCCTTTTCTTTTGTCGCAGCGATGCAGAACCTCGTTGTTTTTTGCCGATTTCCTGCGACCTTTGTGGAGAACAGGGCTTTACAAGGCGGATGATAGTTCATATGTAAACAATCAAGAATCGTCCTTTACGAGGCTAGCAAGGTCTTACCGGGAGGAATTTCCATGCCCAGCTATCGCGCGCCGATCGACGAGGTGTCCTTCCTGCTCAATGACGTGTTCAGCATTGAGAAATACGGCAACCTGCCGGGCTTCTCCGATCTTTCGCCGGACATGCTGGAGGCGGTCCTCACGGAAGGCGCGAAACTCTGCGAGGAAGTGCTCCAGCCGGTGAACCGCTCGGGCGATCAGCAGGGCTGCACCCGCCATGCCGATGGCCGCGTGACCACGCCGAAGGGCTTCAGGGAGGCCTATGATGCCTATACCGGCGGCGGCTGGGTGGGGCTTTCGGCCGATCCGGAATATGGCGGACAGGGCCTGCCCTACACGGTTGGCGCGATCATGAACGAGTTCGCCTCCTCCGCGAACATGGCTTTCTCGATGTATCCGGGCCTGACCATGGGTGCGATCGCCGCGCTCCACACCCATGCCTCGGAGGAGATCAGGCGCATCTACCTGCCGAAGATGATCGAGGGGCCGTGGTCGGGCACGATGAACCTGACCGAACCGCATTGCGGCACCGATCTCGGCCTCATCAAGACCAGGGCCGTGCCGCAGGGCGATGGCTCCTACAAGATCTTTGGCACGAAGATCTTCATCTCGGCCGGCGAGCATGACCTGACCGAGAACATCATCCATCTCGTTCTGGCCCGAATCGAAGGTGCGCCGGAAGGCGTGAGGGGCATTTCACTCTTCGTGGTGCCGAAATTCATGGTCCATGCCGATGGCAGCCTCGGCGCGCGCAATGCCGTTTCCTGCGGCTCGATCGAGCACAAGATGGGCATTCATGGCAACGCAACCTGCGTGATGAACTATGATGGCGCGATCGGCTGGCTCGTCGGCGCGGAGAACAAGGGGCTCAACGCCATGTTCGTGATGATGAACGAGGCCCGCCTCGGCGTCGCGATCCAGGGCCTCGCGCAGTCGGAAGTCGCCTATCAGAATGCGGTCGCCTATGCGAAGGATCGCCTCCAGGGCCGCGCGCTGACCGGCGCGAAGGAGCCGGCGAAGGCTGCCGACCCGATCATCGTGCACCCGGATGTGCGCCGCACGCTGCTCACCATCCGCGCCTTCAACGAGGCGGCCCGCGCGCTGGTGCTCTGGACCGCGCTGAAGAGCGATGTCGCCCATCGCTCGGACGATGCGAAGGCGCGGCAGGAAGCGGACGACCATCTCGGCCTGATGACCCCGGTGCTGAAGGGCGTGCTCACCGATCTCGGCTTCGACAATTGCGTGAAGGCCCAGCAGATGTTCGGCGGCCACGGCTATGTGGAAGAATGGGGCATGAGCCAGTTCGTGCGCGATGCCCGCATTGCCATGATCTATGAGGGTGCCAACGGCATTCAGGCGATGGACCTCGTGGGCCGCAAGCTGCCGCGGGATGGCGGCCGCGCCGTGATGAGCTTCTTCAACGAGGTGCAGGGCTTCATCAAGGCGAACGAGGCGAACGAGGCGCTGAAGCCGCTGCTCGCCCCGCTCGGCAAGTCGCTGGGTCATCTGCAGCAGGCGACCATGTGGTTCATGCAGAACGCGCTTGCCAAGCCCGACAATGCCGGTTCGGGCGCGACCGATTACATGAACCTCTTCGGCCTCTTGGCCATGGGTTACATGTGGGCGATGCAGGCGAAGGTCGCGAGCGAGAAGCTCGCGGCGGGTGCGAATGGCGCAACCGAGCGCATGAACACCAAGCTTGTCACCGCCCGCTTTTTCATGGAGCGGATGCTGCCCGAAACGGCAGCGCATCTCGCCCGCATCTCGACCGGTTCGGATGCCATCATGGCTTTGCCGGCGGAGGCGTTCTGAGTCCGGCGGCGCGCGACGGGCGCGCCGCTTTTTGCGAGTTTCACGAATAGCACGTCAGAACGGGAGGCCCCCATGGCCGACGCATTCGTCTATGATCACGTCCGCACGCCGCGCGGCAAGGGAAAGGCCGATGGCTCCCTGCATGAGGTGACGGCACTGCGCCTCGCCGAAACCGCTCTGCGCGCGATCGCCACCCGCAACAACCTCGAGAAGGGCTCGGTCGAGGATGTGATCCTCGGCTGCGTGGACCCTGTCGGCGAAGCTTCGGGCGACATCGCCCGTTCGGCGGCGATTGCGGCGGATTACGGCTTCCAGGTGCCGGGCATCCAGATCAACCGCTTCTGCGCCTCGGGCCTCGATGCGGTGGCGGCCGGTGCCGCGCAGGTCATGGCCGGCCAGAAGGATCTCGTGGTCGGCGGCGGTGTCGAGAGCATGAGCCGCGTCGGCATGGGTGCCTCGGGCATGCTGCCGGCGGTGGACCCGAGTGTGGCGATCCCGTCTTACTTTTCGCCGCAGGGCGTGGCGGCGGATCTCATCGCCACGAAATACGGTTTTTCGCGCGATGATTGCGATGCCTTCGCGGTCTCATCGCACAGACGCGCCGCCGCCGCCTGGGAAGAGGGCCGTTTTGCGAAATCGGTCGTGCCGGTGAAGGATGTGAACGGGTTGACCATCCTGGGACGCGATGAAACCATCCGCCCGAATACCGATATGCAGGCGCTTGGCGGCCTCAAGGCTTCCTTCGCGATGATGGGCGAGCAGGGCGGCTTCAACGCGGTGGCGATCCAGGGCCACCCGGAGGTCGAGAAGATCAACCATGTCCACCACGCGGGCAATTCCTCGGGGATCGTGGATGGTGCGGCGGCGGTTCTTGTCGGCAGCAAGGCGGCGGGCCGCAAGGCCGGCCTGAGGCCCCGCGCCCGTATCCGCGGCTTCGCGACCATCGGCTCCGATCTCGCGCTCGTGCTCACCGGCCCGGTGGATGTGACCGAGCGCCTCTTCGCGCGCACGGGCATGACGATGAAGGACATCGACCTCATCGAGATCAATGAAGCCTTCTCGTCCGTCGTGCTGCGCTACATCCAGGCCTTCGATATCGACCCCAACAAGGTCAATGTGAATGGCGGCGCCATCGCCATGGGCCATCCGCTCGGTGCGACCGGCGCGATGATCCTGGGCACGGTGATCGATGAACTCGAGCGCCGCGACCTCAATACCGGCCTCGTCACGCTCTGCGTCGCCCATGGCATGGGCACGGCGATGATCGTCGAGCGCGTCTGACTCTGGCGGAAAGGAGAATTCCCATGAACTTCACCCATTTCCGCTTCGAAACCGACGCCGATGGCATCGCGCTCGCGACCTGGGACAGCCCGGCCAGGTCGATGAATGTCATCGACCAGAATGTGATGGCTGAACTCAACCAGATCATCGATCACGTCGTTGGCACTGAAACCATCAAGGGCTGCGTCATCACCTCGGGCAAGGAAGCCTTCTCGGGCGGCGCGGACCTCACCATGCTGCAGGGGCTCGGCATGGAATATGCGAGGCTCGTGAAAACCAGGGGTGACGAGCCCGCCATGGCCTTCTTCTTCGAGGCGACCGCGCGGCTCAGCCTGCTCTATCGCAAGCTCGAGACCTGCGGGAAGCCCTTCGCGGCGGCGGTGCATGGCACCTGCCTCGGCGGCGCTTTCGAGCTCGCGCTCGCCTGCCATTTCCGGATCTTGTCGGATAGCGACAAGACCCGCGTGGGCCTGCCGGAAATCAAGGTCGGGCTCTTCCCCGGTGCGGGCGGCACCCAGCGCGTCGCCCGCCTGATGCAGACCGGCGATGCCCTGCAGATGCTGTTCAAGGGCGACCAGATCAAGCCGGCGGTTGCCCGCTCGATGGGCCTCGTTCATGCGGTTGGCCCGCGCGACGGGATCGTTCAGGCCGCGAAGGACTGGATCAAGGCGAATCCAGCCGCCAAGGCACCGTGGGACATGGAAGGCTACAAGCTGCCTTCCAACAAGGTGCATTCGGCCCAGGGCATGATGATCTGGCCCCCGGCCAACGCGATCTATCGTCGCGAGACCTCGGATAACTATCCCGCCGCGAAGGCCATCCTGAAGGCGGTCTATGAAGGCCTCCAGCTCCCCATGGATCTGGCGCTGCGTGTCGAGAGCCGCTACTTCGCGCAGATCCTCCGCACGCCGGAAGCTGCCGCGATGATCCGCTCGCTGTTCCTCTCCAAGGGCGAACTCGAGAAGGGCGCGCGCCGCCCGCCGGATATTCCGCCAACGAGGTTCAAGCGCATCGGCGTCGTCGGTGCGGGCTTCATGGGCGCGGGCATCACCTATGTGGCGGCGCAGGCCGGCATCAGCGTGGTGCTGATCGACCGCGACATGGAAGCGGCGGAGAAGGGCAAGGCCTATTCGCACAAGCTGATGAGCGACCAGATCATGAAGGGCCGCGCCAAGTCGGCCGACCGCGATGCCCTGCTCGCCCGCATCACGCCCTCGGCGGATTATGCGCAGCTCCGGGGCTGCGACCTCGTGATCGAGGCCGTGTTCGAGGATCGCGCCGTGAAGGAAACGGTCATCCGGAAGATCGCCGAGAACATCGGCCGCAAGACCATCCTCGCTTCCAACACCTCGACCCTGCCGATCTCCTCGCTCTCGGAATATTTCGAGCGTCCGAGCCAGTTCATCGGCATCCACTTCTTCTCGCCGGTCGAGAAGATGCTGCTGGTGGAACTCATCCTCGGCAAGCGCACGAAGGATCGCGCGCTCGCGGTGGCGCTCGATTTCGTCCGCGCTATTCGGAAGACGCCGATCGTCGTGAATGATTGCCGCGGCTTTTTCGCGAATCGCTGCGTGCTGAACTACATCCGCGAGGGGCATCTCATGCTCGCGGAAGGCGTTCCGCCGGCGATGATCGAGAATGTCGCGAAGATGGCGGGCATGCCCGTCGGGCCACTTTCACTCAATGACGAGGTGGCGCTCGATCTCGGCTGGAAGATCCTGCAGGCAACCAAGAAGGACCTTGGCGAAGCTTCGATCGACGCCCGCCAGGAAGCCCTGCTGAAAACGATGGTGGTCGATCTTCAACGCCTCGGGCGCAAGAACGGCAAGGGCTTCTATGATTACGCCGAAAAGGGCAAGGCGCTCTGGCCCGGCCTCGCCGCACTTCAGAAGGTGAAGCTCAACGCCGATACGCTCGATGTGCAGGAACTGAAGGATCGCTTCCTCGCGATCCAGGCGCTTGAAGCCGCGCGCACGGTGGAAGAAAAGGTGATCGTCGATGTGCGCGAGGCGGATGTCGGTTCGATCCTCGGTTTCGGTTTCGCGCCCTATACCGGCGGCACGCTCTCCTACATCGACCGCATGGGCACAAAGGCCTTCGTGGCGCTCTGCAACAAGCTCGCGAGGAAGCATGGCAATCGCTTCCAGCCGAACCGCCTGCTGAAGCAGATGGCCAAGACCAACGAGTCCTTCTACGGCCGCTTCGCGCCAAAGAAGGCCGCAGCATGAGCCGGTTTCCAGGAGCCTGCGGCATGAAACTCTGGCTCCGGGTCCTCCCGCTCTTCGTCAATGCGCCCTGACGGGCTTCGTTTCCGGCTCCGCCATGATGCGCATACCGACCGGCCGCGAGGCCTGGTTGGAGACCTGGACCCGATCGAGACGCGCGAGACGGAACAGCGAGAGCAGCCACTCGTTGATCGTGCGCCGGAAACGCCATTCCGCGAGGAAGGAGAAAAACCACGCGAACAGGACAACGCTGGCGAAGCCGGCAATGGTCGCAAGGTTGATACCCAACAGGGGCGTCAGCGCCTTGATGATGGCGAGACCCGGCAACTGGTGGAAGAGATAGAGCGCGTAGCTGTAGCGGCCGAACCAGAACAGGATGCCGCCCCTGAACATCACATGGTCCAGCACGAAAAAGCTCGCGGAGACCAGCAGGAACAGGGCCATGCGGCGGACATCGAACCTGTCATCATCGGCAATCGCGATCAGGAACACAAAGCAGGCCATCATCAGCAGCGCATTGAAGATGGAGTCGAATTTCCCCCGATGGAGCGCCATGCCGAGCGCAAAGAACGGCAGATAATTCGCGATCAGCACCCCGTGCAGAATGCGCGATGCGGATTTCTGCCATTGTCCGGCATCAAATCCCGCCGTGATCGGATGCGACACATAGACCAGCATGCCATCGATCAGCGAAAGAACGATTGCGAAAACGCAAAAAAACTCGATGTAGCGATTGCGAAAGAACGCCGCGAAAAGTCCGGCGAAAAAATAAAACTTCAGTTCCACGAGGATCGACCAGAACACGCCATCGACCCATCTGAAGCCGAAATCCGCCAGAAAGAAGCTTGTCATGACCAGATCAACGAAACCCGCCTGCTCACGGTTGAAGCTGACCAACTCGGAATCCACGCTCGGCGGCGGGAGGATCCGGACAAAGATGAAGATGAAGATCCCCGCCACGACGAAGAGCGGCCAGATGCGCGAGATGCGCTTGGCATAGAAATCGGCAAGGCTGCGCGACATCGACAGGGATTGCGCGATCAGGTAGCCGGAAATCACAAAGAAGATGTAGACGCCGATCTTCCCGATATCGTTGCCGAACGATGCCGGTGTGGCCGAGCCGAGGGCCTCGGAGGGAAGGCGCCCTGTAAAATGAAAATGAACCGCCACGAGAACGGCGATTCCCCGCCATATCTCGATAAATCGGTTCTTTTCGCTCGCATCGATCATCGCGACTTCCTCGCATACACACCCACAGGGTCATGGCCCGGAGCTTGGATGCGGAAATGTTGTATTTCGGCTTTCCCTGCCCTGCTATCCGTGCTCAATACCGAGTGAAAATTCCTCGAAAGTCGGGATATCGTAAAAAATGGGTAACGGAATTGCCGGATTCCGTTCCGTTCAGCGTTCGCGAAACGCTTTTGCGACCTGATCGGTCAAGGGACGGGTGAGGAAGCTCAACGCCGTGCGATGTCCCGTTTCCAGGAAGACATCCGCTTGCATGCCGGCAATGATGCGGAAGGGTTCCAGCCGGCGAAGTTCCTCGGGCGGGATGCGCACTCGGATCGGAAAATGGGCCTGGCCGCTCTGCGGTTCGCGCACGACATCGGAGGCCACACGCACCACAATGCCCCGCAGTTCCGGCGTCGTGCGCTGGTTGAAGGCATGCACCCGGACGGTTGCCGCCTGGCCGGGCTGCACCTGATCAAAATCGGAGGTCGCTACCTTCGCCACAAGCGAGAGCGCTTCATCATCCGGCACGATCTGCATGATTGCCTCGCCGGCCGAAATCGTGCCGCCTTCCGTGTGGATGGCCAATTGATGAACGGTGCCGGAAACGGGCGCGCGAATTTCAACGCGGCGGAGCTGATCCTGTGCGGTCACCAGCCGTTCATTGAGTTCGGCAAGGCGCGGCTGCACTTCGCGCAGTTCCTTCAGCACTTCGGCGAGGAGCCCGTCATCCACCTGCTGGATCATCAGGCGACTTTCGGAGATGCGCCCCTCGAGCTGGGCGATCTGGGCCATCAAGGCGCCGCGTTGTCCTTCGAGAGCGGAGGCCTCGCGTTCCAGTTGCGACAGGCGGCTGATCTGCACGAGGTTCTGGCGATAGAGCGTGCGCACGCCTTCCAGTTCGCGCAGGATGAAGCCGGATTCACGCTCCCGCGCATGAAGTTGCTGTCGCGTGCCCTCGATCTCCGATCCGAGCTGGCCGATCCGCTCATCGAGTTGGGCAAGCGTGGTCGAACGCGTGATCTTTCGGGCTGTGAAAAGCCGGATTTCAGCCGCGAGGATCGCCTGAAGTTCGGGGTCGGCTGCGGGGATCTTGCGCATTTCCTCAAGATCGAGCTGATCCTTGCGGTCTCGCTCGCCTTCGAGGCGTGCGCGGCGGATGCGCAATTCGCCGATCTGGCTCAGGAGGACCTGCACATTGGCGCGCAGAACAGTGTCATCGAGAACCACGAGCACATCGTCACGGGAGACCCGATCGCCTTCCCGCACAGCGATCCGCTTCACAAGCCCGCCGGTCTGGTGCTGAACCTTCTTGATGCTGGATTCGACCTCGAACTGCCCGGCGGCAATCACCGCGCCCCCGAGCTGCGCGAATGTGCTCCATCCGAACAGGGTGAGGAACAGCGCTCCGAGCGCCGCATAGCCGGTCAGCGTCGCCTGCCGCATTCCGGGTGCTGCACGGGTTGGCTCGGCTGCTGCGGTCGGGGATGGCGGCGGCAGGGCGTGCATCAGGCCGACCTGCGCAGGGGGGCTTCGACACTTGCGCTGGCAATCGCCGAGGCCCCACGCGTCTTGGCTGCCATCTGGCCCAGCACTTCCCCCTTCGGTCCGAAGGCGCGCAGGCGGCCACCGGCGATGATGCCCACCAAATCCACCGATGCCAGGCCGGAGGGGCGATGCGTGATGACAATGGCGATACCGCCGCGTGCGCGAATGCCGGCAATCGCCTGTGCCAGGGCTTCGTCGCCACTGGAATCGAGGCTGGAATTTGGCTCATCGAGGATGACCAGGAAGGGCTCGCCATAAAGCGCGCGGGCAAGCCCGATCCGCTGGCGTTGTCCCCCGGACAAGGCCATGCCGCCTTCGCCGATCCGGGTCTCGTAGCCATCCCGCATGCCGACGATCATCTCATGCGCCCCGGCGGCCTTTGCCGCTCGCATGACCGCTTCCGAATTCGGAGGGAACTGGAGGCGAGCGATGTTCTCGGCGATGGTGCCGCCGAAAAGTTCGACATCCTGCGGGAGATAGCCGACGAATTGGCCGCGGACCGTTGCAGGCCATTGTTCGAACTGCGCGCCATCCAGCCGGATCTCGCCGCGGCTGGCAGGCCATATACCGGCCAGAAGGCGGGCAAGCGTGGTCTTGCCCGAACCGGACGGACCGATCAGGCCCAGCGCATGACCAGCGCCGATCTCGAAGGAGATGCCTTGCAACACCATCCTGTCGCTTCCGGGCGGCATGGCTGAAACGCCTTCCAGCAGCAATTGGCGGGATGGCCGACCGAGGTCGACATCGGGTGCCGGGGTTTCGAAATGAGGGAGGATTGTACGCAATCGCTTGAGACCGCTGCGTGCCGCAACAAAGCCCTTCCAGTGCGCCACCCCGAGCTCGACCGGTGCCAGGGCCCGCCCGATGAGGATGGACGCGGCAATCATCGCGCCGCCGCTGATCTGCCCGATGATGACCAGATAAGCGCCCACGCCGAGGATGGCCGATTGCAGGATGAAGCGGAAGGTCTTTGCCGCGCTGCCGATGCCGCAGGTCGCGTCGGAATAGTGGATGCCGGAGAGCGTCAGCGCGCCGTGAACGCGACCCAGTCGACCCAGCAGCGCCGGCTCCATGCCCATGGCAACGATGCTTTCGGCATTGCGACGACCGCTTTCGACCATGTCCGAGCGCTCCGCTTCGGCGCGCTTGATGCGCATGGCGAGCGCCGATCCGCTCTTCTCGAGCCAGATGGTCAGCACCACGATGACCAGGGCACCTGCAATTGCGACCCACCCCAGGACGGGATGCAGAAGGAAACAGGCGCCGAGGAAGATTGGCAGAAAAGGGAGATCGGCGAGTGCCGTCGGCCCAAGGCTCGAGAGGAAGCCGCGCACGGCTTCCAGATCGCGCAGCGGCTGCAATGCCTCGACACTGCTGCGGCCCTTCAACGGAATCTGCGTCAATGCGCGGGCCGCCAGCGGGAACAAGGCGTGATCCAGTTCGGCGCCGATGCGCACCAGAAGGCGCAAGCGCATCGCATCGAGAACGCCCTGCACGATATAGGCGACCAGAATGATCGCTGAAATGCCGATCAATGTTGCCATCGAGCGGCTCGACAGCACGCGGTCATAAACCTGCAGCATGTAGATCGAACCGGTCAGCATCAGAAGGTTGATGGCGGCCGAAAACGCCAGAACATGCAGCCAGGGCGCGCGCGATCGGGACAGCGCGCGCATGACAGGGTCCCGGCTTTCTGGCGAGCGGCTGTTTCGGAACTTCATGATGGTCCGGCTTGACGAAGAGGAATTTCGTAAAAATTACCGAAACAAACTTAACGCGTGGTTGCAGATGCTGGATTTGAAGTGCGCGGTTCACTGCAAAGATCGTAGGAAATCTACCTAGAATTGCAACGAAGCCCGCTGTTTCGCGCTCGTCCTTCGAGGGTGCCAAGCCCTTCAAGAAATTGGTTTCCCGACGATTTCCAGGGTGTCCTTCTCGCGGGTCTGAACAAGCAGAGCCTGTCTTCATGATCGTGACATTGAGCAAAGCTTACCAAGCTCGGTGAATGAAAAGTGGCGAAGGTTCGGAAATTCCGATGACGGAGATCGTCGGATAATTCAGGTGTCACAAGTACAAAGGGTCTGATTGAAGAAAAACCGTGAGGAAGTCATGGCAACGAGGCTCAAGGCTTTTGAAGGCGTCGAAGGTTTTGGCTCCGATACTGTCGGCGGGCGCGGCGGTGTGGTCGTCAAGGTGACGAACCTGAATGATTCCGGCCCGGGCTCCTTGCGCCACGCACTGGAGAGCGTGCATGGCCCGCGCACGGTTGTTTTCGATGTTTCCGGCTCGATCGTGCTCAAGACCCAGATCCTCGTACAGGACCCGAACGTGACCATTGCGGGCCAGACGGCCCCGGGCGATGGCATCACGATCGAAGGTTCGCGTATCCGCTTCAAGGCCGGCGAGGCCATCGTGCAGGGCCTGAAATTCCGCCCGGGTGACGGCGTGGTGGGCCAGTCGCCGGCTGACCGTGACGGCATGTTCATCGGCACGACCGACCATGCCGTGAAAAACATCGTGATCGACCATAATACATTCACTTGGGCGACAGACGAAAACTTCACCATAAACGGCAATGTTCATAATGTATCAATTACGAATAATATCTTCGCGGAGGGGTTGAGCCAAAGTATCAACCCCAAAGGTGAGCATTCCAAGGGGCTCATGGTCTCGAATTGGTCGAGCAAGCAATCTGATTACAATACGAATATCACGATCGCGAAGAACCTGTTCGCGCATAACATGGATCGCAACCCGGAAATCCGCGCCGGCCAGAACATCGAGATCATCAACAACTACATTTATGATCCCGGTCGCGGCGATCGCGTCATTGCGATCGGTGGTGGCTCGAGCGGCACGCTCGATACCACGGTGAACGTGGTCGGCAACGTCATCGATGCAGGCCTGAGCACGGCGAACGTGACGAAGGGCCCCATCCATCTCACGAAGATGGGCACCGCCAGCAAGGTGTTCCTCAGCGACAACACGCAGGTCGAGAAGCCGAACGTGACGGTGCAGATGGGGCTTGTCACCGATACCGGGGGTCAGCGCTCCGTGTCGAAGATCGAGGCCTTCCAGGGCAGCGGCGTCGATCTGCTGCCCTCTTCGGAAGTGCGTTCCCATGTCCTTGAAAACGCTGGTGCTGATCCCTTCGCTCGCGATGTGGTCGACCAGCGCATCATCCGTTCCGCAACCGATGGAACCGGGAAGCTGATCCACACCGTCGCCGATGTCCGTGTGACCGTTGCCTCGACGCAACCGGCCCGTGACACGGATGGAGATGGCATGGCGGACTGGTTCGAGACCCGCTTTGGCCTCGACAGCAAGGTGAAGGACAACAACGGCGATTCCGACCGCGATGGCTACACGAACCTGGAAGAATACATTCAGGGTTTGCTTCGCGGTTACAAGCTCGATGGCCCGCGCGATGAGGTGATCGTCGCTGCAACCGCCGGTTCTGACACCTTCGTCTTTGGTTCTGATTTCACCAAGGTGGCACCGGAAATCACAGGTTTCAATGCCGGGTCCGACAAGCTCGATATCGGCGCGCTGCTGACGAATTTCGACCGCACGATCCATAAATTCTCAGATTTCGTCGAGGTGGTCGAGGCGGGCGGGTCGCTGATGGTTTCGGTCGATCGGGATGGCGCGGGCGAACAATCCGGGCTCGAATTCGTGGTGGAGCTGAAGGGGATGCGCGATGTCGACGCGCTGCTTACCAGCCTGTTGCTCACCGCTCCGAAGTCACCGCCGCCTCCGGTCACCCCGCCATCGCCTCCGGTCGTTCTGCCGGTTCCGGTCGATCCCCTTGCGCGCGTTCTGCCGCCGAATGCGCTGGGCGTGATCAGCGGCACGGCCGGCGCAGATCGCCTGACGGGTTCGGCGGCCGGCAGCCAGATTCTGGGTCTTGATGGCAACGATCGCCTGATCGGCCACAAAGGCAATGATTGGCTTGAAGGCGGGGATGGCAATGACTGGCTCGAGGGTGGCGCCGGTAATGACTGGAGGGCCGGCGGCAGCGGCAACGACACCTACCTGGTGG
>JADCCH010000070.1 GCA_020252865.1 Methylobacterium sp. | reverse complement strand
TCGATCTCGTATTCGATGCCCGCCTCGCGCGGGAAGACCGGCTCCGGCACCTCGCGCGGATCATCCAGATCGAGCAGCAGCACCTCGGTGGTTTCGTGGTCGTGGATATCGATGAAGGCGTATCGGTCATCCTGCGTGCGATCGAGGCCGACGAACCAGCCGGAATCCGCCTCGCGATAGATCTCGACATCCGCCTCCTGCGGCTCGCCGAGTCGGTGGCGCATCACGCGATAGGGGCGCTGGGACGGGTCAAGCTCGATGTAGTAGAAGAAGCGCCCGTCGCGCCCCCAGACGATATCACCGGAGGTGCGCTCAAGCCGGTCGTGGTCGCCGCCCGTGCCGAGTTCCCGCACGCGGATGACATAGCTTTCCGAACCCGTGAGGTCCGCCGCCCAGGCCATCAGCCTGTGATCGGGCGAGACGGCGACGGCGCCGATATCGAAGTAATCGAGCCCGCGCGCCTCCTTCTGACCATCGAGCATCACCTGCTCGCGACCGCCCTTCGCGGGCCTTCGGCAGCAGAGCGAGTATTGTGCGCCCTTGCGGTAGCGTTCGTAATAGAGGAATGGCCCATCGCGCCAGGGCGGGGCGCTTTCATCCTCCACCATCCGTCCACGCATTTCGGCGATCAATTGCTTCTGCAGCGCTTTCATCGGGCGGAAGCCCGCTGCTGCATAACGGTTCTCGGAGCGGAGGTAGCGCGCGATATCCACGGGAACCTTCTCGGGCTCCTCGATCACCGCCTGCCAGTTCCGCGCACGCAACCACGCATAGTCATCATCGAGGGTGACGCCATGCACCATGCGACGCGTGGGCTTGCGGGAAGCGCGCGGCGCGCGGTGATGGGCAAGGGTGGCAAAGGGGGGCATCGGGCTGTTCATTCCGTTGGCCGTTCGGGCGCAGGCGTTACGCATGTCGCCCGATGCCGGATGAGCCACTCAGCCCTTGTTTTCCAGCGGCTCGAAGCGGAGCGCGTGGCCGTTCATGCAATATCTCAGGCCGGTCGGTCGAGGGCCATCCGGAAAAACATGCCCGAGATGCCCGTCACAGGAAGCGCAGCGGATTTCCGTTCGGCGCATCCCGAACGAGCGATCCTCGAGCTCACGCACGGCATCCGGCCCGATCGTCTGGAAGAAACTCGGCCAGCCGCATCCGGCATCGAATTTCGTATCCGCGATAAAGAGCGGGTTCTCGCATGCTGCACAGCGGTAAAGTCCTGGACGTTCTTCATAGAGATGAGGACCCGTGCCGGGACGCTCCGTGCCGTGCTCTCGCAAAATGTAGTATTGTTCGGGCGTGAGACGGTTGCGCCATTCGGCATTGGATCGCTGGACCTTCATCAGTATCACCTCGTCTTGGTTCGCCTTGGAGTTGTTCTGGATATGGTGGCAACGCAGCAAGCGAGCAAGTGGCCGACCATGCAAAAATGCATTTGCGCCTGAGGCCAGGAATTTGACACAATTTTTTCGATTTCATCACGTCAATCCTCCAAAATTCTTCAGATGAACACTTGTTTTAGTTGCGTGACAGCATTTTCTCACGTATCTGCTGATCTTCATGGGTATGCGATTCACGATGCCTGTTCGATTTTCGTGACATCCCTCCCCCAATTGCTTGATGTGGCGCCTTGTTTTTCTGCGGCAATGCAAGAAGAGCACCCCGAAGGCTGTCGCGGAATGCGTAGGCGGAAAGAACCGCCAGACAAGAACAGAGGAAGGAAAGAGAGTGATGCTGGACAACAACGAATTGATCGAGCTGGCGGCCGAAATTGTTTCCGCCTATGTCAGCAACAATTCGGTCCCGGCTGCGGATCTGCCCGCGCTGATCAATGAAGTCTACAACGCGCTGACGAAGGTAGGCACTGTTCCGACAGAAATCGTCATTGAGCCCGCAAAGCCGGCTGTTTCGCCCAAGAAGTCCGTGTTTCCCGACTACATCATCTGCCTCGAAGACGGCAAGAAGTTCAAGTCACTCAAGCGGCATCTGCGTACGCAATACAACATGTCTCCTGAACAATATCGCGAGAAGTGGGGCCTCGCCGCCGAGTATCCGATGGTCGCGCCGAACTATGCCGCGGCCCGTTCGCGTCTGGCAAAGGAAATGGGCCTGGGACAGAAGCGCAAGCGGGGTCGCTGATTGGCCCGCCCCAGCCATGAAAAGGCGCCCTCGCGGCGTCTTTTTTTTGTGTGCCTCCACCGCTGCTCGACGCTCATGCGCGCTGCATCCTGCTCCCGAATTTGTCAAAGGCAATGCAATAAAATAAGAATATAGTCACATTAAAGGGTCATTTCCCGGGGATTTCCGGAATAAATTCTTATAAAAATGTGAATTTCGAGTTTACCGATCATTGGCTTCTTCCTAACTTTCGCCATGAGGTGCGGCGGGCCGTTTCAGTCCCGAGCACCTGGGGCCCGGTTCAGGAGAAGGCGGGATGGTTCGGCGGCAGAAGCAGTACTTTCCGGTGACGGAACCGGTCACAACCACCCTTGCGCGGCGTTCACGCGGCAGACCTCGAAAGCTGCCGCCCCCACGCCGCTTTTCCGCGATCGAGTTGCAAGCGCGGCTCGGGCCGCGTCTTGCCGAAGCAGTTGCCGCCAACTGGCAGGGCTGCTCGCTGCGGGAATTGCGCGCTGGAACCCGTTCTGCGGCTCACGTCGCCGAAGCCCGCCAGGTGGGGATGTATCTTGCCCACACCCTGTTTCATCTGTCGATGACCCGGACCGGCGCGGTGTTCGGGCGGGATCGCACCACGGTGCGGCATGCCTGCCAACTGATCGAGGACCAGCGCGATCGCCCCTTGCTCGATGAGCCTCTTCTGATGCTCGAAGCCGCGCTCGCCCGCTGGGCTGCGGGTTTTGCCCGCGTGCTGACGGAGGACGAGCGATGAGGCCCGCCCTGGATGCGAAGCGGGTTGGGAAGGGGCGCGACGAGGATCGCCTGCTGGTCCTGCTCGCGGAGCCGGGTGCCCATGCGCGGCGCGACGATGGCATCGTGCAGGTGATCGTCCCGCGGAAGGGTGTCCCGCTGGTGCGCGGGCGTTTTCCCATGGCAGCGCTCGCGCCCCTGCTCTCGTCCGGCGCCCTGCGCTGTGATCAGGTGGCGGGATTACCCCGCTATCAGCTCACGGCCGAAGGGCGCGCCGCCGCCTTTCGCCGCCAATCGGGCGAGGATGCCTTCGGCGACCAGCATCGCCTGCTGGAAAAAGGGGCAGGCCCGGAAGGCGTGCCCTTGAAGCGCAACCTCCGCGAAGACCCTCTGGCTCTGCTTGCCCGGCAGGAGGGTGCAAGCTTCGCGGTGGATGAAGCGAGCCGCGAGGCCGGCGAGCGCCTGCGGCGCGATATCGAGATGGCCTGCCTGCCGCCGAAGGTGACGATCAACTGGGATCGCCTCGTGGTCGACGGCGCCGGGCCTGGTGCCGGCCTGACAATGACGGAGGCTCAGGCGCAGGCCAGAAAGCGCGTGCAGAATGCGATGCGCGCGGTCGGGCCGGATTTTTCAGGGCCGCTGATGGATCTTTGCGGCTTCGGGCGCTCGGTCGGCGAGATCGAGCAGGGGCTCGGCTTGCCGGTGCGCTCGGGCAAGGTCGTGCTTTCGCTCGGTCTGCGGGCGTTGGCCCGCCATTATGGCCTGTCGAGCATGGCACAGGGCACGGCTCGCCAGCCCATCCGTCACTGGGGAGCGGCCGATTCGCGACCGGCCTTCCCGAAAACGGCGTGATCAGCCTTTCGCGGCTTCCGCCTTGATGCGCGCGACCATCGAGGCGAGGCCATTCGCACGCTGGGAGGTGAGATGATCCTTGAGGCCGATGGCAGCGAAGAAGCCCGCTGCATCGAACCCTGCGACTTCCGCCATTGGGCGGCCATCGAACATCGCAAGCACAAGGGCGACGAGGCCCTTCACGATCAGCGCGTCGCTGTCGCCCTTGATCGAGAGTGAGCCATCCGCGTTCCGGCTCATCAGCAGCCAGACCTGGCTCGCGCAGCCGGGAACGCGATTGGCCTCGGAATAGGCCTCGTTCGGAAGCGGATCGAGCCGGCGGCCGAGATCGATGAGGTAGCGATAGCGCTCATCCCAATC
The DNA here is from genome assembly GCA_020252865.1 of Methylobacterium sp. GTDB lineage: Bacteria > Pseudomonadota > Alphaproteobacteria > Rhizobiales > Beijerinckiaceae > Rhabdaerophilum. Next base: position 1,734 of record JADCCH010000070.1, on the reverse strand, counting down.
GTCGAGAAAATCGAGATCGGTCACGATGCTTCTGAGGCGCGCGTTGCCGGGAGCGAGGGTGAAGGTCATGGCTGTGGCGCTTCTCTCCGGGCCCGTTTCATCTGGCCCGGCAGATGGCGCGAGCGGATGCGTCGGGTCAAGCCCCGGCGGGCATTGTGCGGCGGCGCGGCGGCAGCGGCAGATGCGGGGCAGGCTCGCCCGGCGCGGTGGCCTGAAGGCCGGCCGGCGGAGCAGGCATGGCCGGGGTCGGCGAAGGCAGGCTGCCGGTGGATTTCACCAGGCTTCCGGCGGCCTCTGCGCAAATCTCGCGATGGGTGAGGCAGAATTCGAGCGCCTGCTTGGCGAGCCCGGCATGATCCGAGGGCGAATCGCTCACCGCCACCGTGCTGGATGGGGGCGCGAGGCCGTTCCAGTTCCGGCCCCCACCCGAGACGAGATAGAGCGCCAGCAGGGCTACCATGAGGCGAGTGATCATCATTCCGCTCCTGTCGGCTCCTGGAATAAGGGAAGGGCTTGAGAGAAGCGTTCGGAAATTGATTCAAATGCGATCGATCCTCCGCTTGGGGCGGCGAAGTCGCACCGGAATCGCAAACGCCGAACGAATTCGGAAGGTTGTTGTTCACCATAGGAATCGAAAGCCTTTCCTGCTGCCCTCCTGGAGCCTGATTTGGGCCAGCCGGGGCTTCCGGTTTCACGCGCGTTTAAGAAGCGCCGCGCGAGGGTCCGTTCAGCGGGGCGCTCCGGCGTCTCCGGATTCCCTTGCCGGCTTGGCCGGCCCGGATTGAAAGGTTTGCCAAAGCCACCATGCGAATCGACTGGACCCAGACGCTGCTTGGGCAGGATGGCCGGATTGCTGCTGCCGCCCTGCGGAGTGAGAATGCTGAATCGCGCGCCTGGTCGACTGCTCTGGCCGGCCGTATGGCGGGCCTTCTCGGCGCGGTGGTCTTCCTGGCCCTCTTGCTCGTTTTGGCACCGCTGCGACCTGAACTGGGCTGGCGCCTGGAAAATCTCGTCGCGCTGTCGGGCCTGCTTGTCCTGCAGGTGGTCGCATTCGCTTTGATGCGGCAGGGGCCCCGCCCTGCATTGCTGCTGTTCGGCCCGATTTCTGCGGTGCAGATTCTGCTCGTGGCCGGGCTCGGTTCTCCTGTTGCCCCGCTGCTCTGCGCCATCTTGCTGGCGACGGCGGAATTCTTTGGCCTGCGGCTGCTCTTTCAGGGGCATGGCCGGATCGCGCGCATCCTCTTCGCCGCTGGCCTGGGTGCCGCGGCTGCCGGTTTGATCCTTGCATCCGCGCATGGGCCGACGGTGCTGATGATGATCGGCATGGCCGTTCCCACGCTGACCATGCTGGCGCTGGCGCCCACCCGTTCGCCGCTGCTCGACGCGCTGGAACCGGCACCGCGCAGCATTCCGATCGGCAAGGAGCCCTTCCGCGAGCACAAGGGGTTGGTGCTTTGTGTCGATTCGACCGGTCTTCTCGCAAGCGATCTCGAGCGCGCGCGCTTGGGCTGGCTCGCCTCGGCCGTGGAATGGCCTTATCCCTCGGTCATTGACGCGGTGCTGGTCATCGACCGTCCGGCCCTGTTGCAGGCTCTGTCCTGCGCCATTCATCAGGGCGAGGCCACCCCGAAGCTCGCATTGCGGCTGCGCCAGGATTCGACTCAGGGCGGCGGGCGTTTCATGGAGCGTGAATTGTCGGTCGCGCCGGCTCCGGGCCTTCCGGGTCTTGCGCTG
>JADCCH010000007.1 GCA_020252865.1 Methylobacterium sp. | reverse complement strand
TGCCGAGCAAGACAGCACGATGTCGAGCAGGCGCTTGGCGCCGTTTCCAGCCATCGGGATCGCCGCGCGCCTGGCGGTATCCTGCGGAATAGGATCATTCGCGGCGGCCGGAATGGTGATCCGCTTCCGCGCGGAATGCACCGAGGGTGGCTTGCCGCCATGCCGGGAGCGCAAGCCCCGATCACTCGGTGCGGGCTTCTTGGCGGAAGTCGCCATCACCACAGGGGATCGTGCTTCCGGCCTCGGTTCCTCCCATGCAGCCATGGCGGAGGAGGGGTGCAGCTGGACCAAGGGAAAGAGCAGGGCAATGCTGGCAAAGGCCATAAGAAGGGGCCAGGGAACCGGCTGACCCATTTCCTGCCAGCCCCACGTGTCAGGCTGGGACAGAAGGACCAGCGCCAATCCAGGGAGCGCGGCTCCGAGAACAAGAGGAACACGCGCCAGCAAGATTGAAACCTGCTTCAGATGGGTGAAAAAAGCTCTTATTTTCAATGTTATGGTCCCTTTCTCACGCTGATCTCGCGGAAAGAGCGAATGGCACCGCCCGCGGATGCAGTGCTTCCTGCACGAGGCGGAGGCGGCAAGATCAATGCCAGCCGGCGAGGCCGCCAGGCCGCAAGCCAGGGGCGGTCGAAAGGGAAAGGCCGGCAAGAGTTCCCAGGGGGCCAAAATTCAGGTGAAAAGCACGCCGGGCCGCCTCACGGGCGGGCAGCCGCATCATCCGCCGTTGGCGTGATCCGGGGCGAAGCAAGGCCCATCAGGGTCTTCAGCACCATGCCGGCGACGATCAGCATGGGGGCGCCATAACCGGCCAGCAGCATGATGAGCAGGATATTATCGGCACCCAGGATGTAGGCGACGAGGCCGCTCGAGGCTGCGGAGACATTCGCGATCAATGCCAACCCGATGATCATGCCGCTCTCTTCGACGGTGTGACGCCAGAAGCTTTCAACACCCACCTTCGGACATTCGACGAGGGAAGCCTGAGAATGACGAGTGAACCCTTAAACTTCCGCTCATTTCGCGAGCGCAATTGTCTGAACAGGCGGAAAGGTTGGGGGGCGTCGCCGGGAAAGATTGTCACTGCGAACGTAACCGGGAGCGACCGCCTGGAATGCTGGAACAGTGCCGCAAGGCACCCCGCCACTTTCTTCGGGAATGGAGACATGCATCGGATGAACGGCCGTTTGACTGGCCGGTCCGTTGGCCAGGAAAGCCGGAAAATGAAGGGGAACCGGCCTTTCGGGCCCTTCCGTGCAAATGCCGCGCGGGCAGAGGCCCCCGCGCGACGTTCAGGCCACGGCGCCCATCGGCGGCGGTGTTTGCTGGCGGAGGCACTGGCAGATCTCGTCGAAGCCCATGGGCCGCCCGAAGAGATAGCCCTGCCCGCGGGCGCAGCCGAGCGCCATCAGCGTTGCGGCCTGTTCTTCCTGCTCGATTCCCTCGGCGACGACATTCATGTTCAGTTCCCGGGCGAGCAGGAGGATGATCTGGACGATGCCCGCCGCCTGCTGGTCCTCCCCGATCTCCGAGAGGAAGGCGCGGTCGATCTTCAATTCATTGAAGGGAAAGCTGCGGAGATAGGAGAGCGAGGAATAGCCGGTCCCGAAATCATCGAGCGAGACGGTCACGCCCTGCGCCTGCAGGCGTCGCATCAGCGCTTGCGTGCCCCTGGAATCCTGCAGCATCACGCTCTCGGTGATCTCGAGCTTCAGGCGATCCGGCGCGAGCCCCGAGCGCGCCAGCGCGCGGCCAACGCTCTCGGCCACGTCCATGCGCATGAGTTGCACCGGCGAGAGATTGACGGAAACAGCGATGGGCTGCGGAAACCGCGTCGCATCCCGGCAGGCGTGTTCGAGCATGATACGACCGATCTCGGTGATCTTGCCGCTTGATTCCGCCGCGGGAATGAAATCGGAAGGCAAGACCACCCCACGGATCGGGTGCCGCCAGCGCACAAGGGCCTCGACGCCGATGATGCGGCGCGTGGGGAGGTCGACGATCGGCTGGTAGACCGGCTCGATCTCGTCCTCGAGATTGGCCTCATTGAGCTCGATCTCCAGTCGGCCGCGATTGAGCGTGCGGGAAAGCATGGCCTCGTCGAACAGGGTCCGGCGTGCCTTCCCCTCCATCTTGCCGGTCGTGAGAGCCAGATCGGCGCGATGGACGAGTTCCTCAGCCGCCAACGATTGCTCCCGCAGGAGCGAGAGCCCCATTGTCGCATCGACAGTGAGGAAATGGTCGTCGATGCGCAAGGGCTCGCGCAGGGTTTCATGCAGGACCTGCACAAGCGCCTCGATGGCCGGAAACTCGGCCTCCAGCACCAGCATCACCATGAATTCATCGCCCCCGAAACGGGCGCTCTTGGCCCAGCGCTGGGCAGCGCTGAAGCGGGTGAGGCGCGCGCCGATTTCCGCCAGCAGCGCATCGCCCGCCTTGTGCCCGAGCACGTCATTGATGGGCTTGAAGCCATCGAGATCGATCGCCACCACGACAATCGTGTGACCCGGCGGAAGATCAAATATGGCCCTTTCGAGCGCGCCCATGAAGGACTTGCGGTTCGACAGTCCCGTGAGCATGTCGAAGGTCGCGAGATAGGCATTTTCCTGGGCGATCAGGCGCTGCACCCCGTAGGATTTCTCCAGGCTGCAATTGTTCCAGTAGAGAACGAGGATCAGCAGCACCGAGATCACGATCAGCGACAGGGTGATGATGTTGTGCACGCGCTGCAGAAATCTCAGTTCCGCCGAATAACCCGCCTTGTTGTGCTGGTAGAAGTCATAAGCTTGGCTTGCGAGTTCGTCGATCGCGGTTTCCAGCACAAGGATCTTGCGGCGCAGTTCCGGCAGCTGACGCTCGAAATCCGGATTGCGGATGTCCCGCTCGAACTCGCCGAACTGCGCGGTGATGCGGTCGAGCAGCGCCTTGCGCTGCGGCGACGAGTTCACGAATTGACCGAAGACGCCGGCCTGCCAGGTGTCGAGGCGGGAGAACATGATATCGAGCGCGAGTTCGATCCGCATCCGCGCTTCCGCGTTGAAATCCTCTTCGGCGGCGATGACCGCGCGGGCGAGATCATAAAGCTCGCTGCGTCCGTTCTGCCCGGTCCAGGCGATGTCGTGATTGAGGCTCTTGTCCACCACATCATCCAGCGCGCGGATGACGACCGGAATCGCGGCCATGGCGAGGCCCAGAAGCAGCGCGACGATCATCAGGGGCAGGCGCAGCTGCTTCAGGAGCCAGGCCGCGGCATCGCGAAAGGAACCTGCCATGATGATCGTTCTGCGTGCGGGCGTTCGGCTCACTCCACGGTGATGGAGCGGACCTGCCAGGCCGAGCGGCTGAAATAGGTGTCGTGCTTCAACGCGGTATTCGAATCATAGGGGTAGATGATGAAGAGCGGCCCCTTCTCGCGCACCTCCATCGGCGCTCCATTGCGGCGATAGGCGAGGATGGGCTTGAACTCGCTGAAATCCTTCATCGGGATGGTGGTGCGGTAGCGGTTGAGCGCGGTCACCTGCGCGTTCGCGCCGGAGAGCTTCAGGCTTTCCATCAGCGCCTGCAGCGATACGCCTTCGAAATGCTGCACGCCGTTGTGCCACGGTGTCGTGGTGCGGATCTCCGCCTTCGGCAGCTTTTCAAGGTCCGCCATCGTGAGATCATGGCTGGCGCCGCCGCCGGGGCCGGAAATGGTGAGCACCACCGGCTGAGCTGTGCTGCGCGCCGCAACATCCTGCGCCGGGGCCAGCGAGAGATTCGCCAGAAGGAGGAAGCCGGCAAACCCGGCACTGATGATCCCGCGTCGTGTGGTCATGGTCATTCTCCCGGACATATCTGGGTCGGCGCAGCCCACCGATCGGGCGGCCATCATAAAATCCGGATATCGGATACAACTTAAAGTAGTATTATTCCTCTTGCCGACAAATGCCGAAAATGGGCGAGCGAGGGAGATTTCCATCCGCTTCCACCACAATACCTCCATTTTTCCAAGTTTCTGCTCATGATCTTGTCCCCCGGGCCTTCAGTTGCAGGCCAGCCCCTGACCATCAAAAAAAACATGCTTGAATTGCGTTTTATCCGCCTCGCTGTCCTATCTCCATGCCGGCGGAGGTGACCGCCCCTGATCCGGACTTTGGAAAGCCCGACAGCAGGCATAGACTGGATCGGATGTGACTTGGTTCGGCCATTATCCCCGGAACGGAGCGAAGGTGTTCGACGCAAGATTGGCTCCGCTGGCCACGCGCCTGCTCGCGCCCGCTGCGCATTGGCTTGATCGCCGCGGTTTGAGCGCCGATCAGGTGACGCTGACCGGTTTCGGGATCGGACTTCTCGCCGTTCCGCTTCTGGCCGCCGGCCAGTTCGGCTGGGCGCTCGCTGCCATCCTCGCGAACCGGGTTGCCGATGGGCTGGATGGTACGCTCGCGCGCTTGCGCGGTCCCACCAGCCGGGGCGCCTTTCTCGATATCGCGCTGGATTTCGCCTTCTACGCGCTGGTTGTGCTGGGCTTTGCGCTGGCGGACCCTGAGCGGAACGCGCTGCCTGCTGCCGTCTTGCTCACGGCTTTCATCGGGACGGGATCATCCTTTCTCGCTTTCTCGGTGATTGCGGAGCGCAAGGGGCTGGTTTCGACGGATTTCACCGGCAAGGGCATCTTCTATCTCGGCGGGCTTGCGGAAGGCGCGGAAACCATCGCGTTCTTCCTGCTGGCAGGTCTATGGCCGCAAGCCTTCCCCTGGCTGGCCTATGGCTTCGCTTTCGCCTGCCTGTTGACCACGCTCTCCCGCTGGCGGGAAGGCTATCGCCACTTTTGACAGGGCAGGTAAATGCCCTCACGCGGGACTGACGTGGGCCTTCAAGGACGCATGGATGGCAGGGGCGATCCTTTGTCGAAATCGCGGACAAGGCGGGACGGCTGCCGATGGGAAGGGCGCGGGCCTCTCGGGCAGAGGCTCGACGGGCTGATCACCCGGCCGTTCGGCGATCTCCGCGAGGGCTGGGGCTCAACCCAGCGGAAATCGTCGGCGGATGTGAAAGCGTGCGCCGGGCTCCGGCTGTTCGAACAGCAGCAGCGATTGGCAGGTGAGCCGCATCAGGGCGGGATCGGCCGCGAGCCGCTCCGCCAGAGCCGCGCGCAGCGGAGCATCCGCTGCCATGGGGCCAGTCAGCGAGAGATGCGGCCGGAAGCCTTCAAGCACATGCGGATAGCCATAGGTTTCAAGAAAGCCTCGCTCCTTGCGGTTCAGGCGATCAGGCTTGCGCCGCGCGATTTCTGCGGGCGAGAGCGGCGCGCGGAAACGATCCAGCGCCATGACCGCATCGGCTTCGAGGTGGTGCAAGGCCGGCTCGGGTCCAGCCGGGGCGAGACAGAGAAAAACCTGATCCTCGCCGGACTTCCGTGCCTCAAGGGCCAGCGGAAACGGCCCGAACGCGGCATGTCGGCGGGCAAGTCCCTCCAGCGCGTGCTCCAGCTCCACCATCGACAGGCCTTCGATGAGGCGAAATGGGGCCTTCAGCGTGACATGCAGCCCGTAGAGCCGGGGATGCGCGGTCGCCTCGCGGATGGCTTCGGGCGAAATGCCGGGTAGGACGGGATGCTTCACATCCGCACGCTTTGCCGCATCGTAGCCGAGCCATGCCGAGCCGAATTGCCAGAGCGGCTCATGCGGCTCAGGCGCGAGATAGATCGCGAAACGCGGCGTTGGCATCATGCGCGGCGGCGCTCCCGCGCGCAGAGCGGCATCAGAGCTTCCATCAGGGCACTGACGGCCATGTCGATCGAGCCATTGTTCTCGATGCGGATATCCGCCTCCACGCTCTGGTCGAGCGCCTCGCCGCGCGCGAGGCGGGCCTGCTGGTCAGCATCGAATTCGCGGCCGCGCGCCCGCAGGCGCTGTTCGAGGATATCGCTCCGGGCTGTGACATGCACGACCAGCACGCGGGGGATAGCGGCCCGCAGGACAGGCACCACGGCGCGCGAGAGATTGGCGATGATATGCCGACCGGCCTCGAGTTCAGCCCGCATCGCGGCGGGAATGCCGTAGCAAAGCCCATGCGCCTCCCAGTCGATGAGGAACGCGCCGCGCCGTCGCGCCGCCGGGAAATCCGCCGCGGCGAGATAGTCGCTCGCTTCATGCGCATCGGGGATTCGCGAGATCACACGGAGAGGAAAAACGAAATGCTCCGGCGGCAGCCCGGCCTTCAGCCGGGCAAGGATCGTATCCTTGCCCGCCCCGCTGGGACCCACCACGGCGATGAAGAGGCCTGGCCCGCTCACGAAACGCGCCGCCCCTCGCGCCAGGCCGCGCGGACGACAGGCTGGCCGCTGGCGGCATCGACGCGGATGAGATCCGCCCGCTTGGCCACCGCGATCTCGCCACGATCGGTCAGACCGGCCGCATCCGCCGGGTTCTTGCTCACAAGGCGGATGGCGCCCGGCAGGCCGCCCATCGCACTGACATCGGCCAGCGCGAAAGCGCCCATGAGCAGGCTCGTCGGCACATAATCCGAGGAGAGCACGTCGAGCACGCCATTCTCGGCCAGGGCGCGGGCGCTGACATTGCCGGAATGCGAACCGCCGCGCACCACGTTCGGCGCGCCCATCAGCACCTTCATTCCCGCCTGATGCGACGCTTCTGCAGCCTCCACGGTCGTCGGGAATTCGGCGATGTTCATGCCGTCGGCGATGGCTTCCTCGACATGGCCGAGCGTCGCATCATCATGACTCGCGAGGATGACGCCATGGCTCTGGCAGAGCCCCACGATCGCGCGGCGGTTGCCATCGGCATATTGCGCATGGATGGCGCGGCGACGGATGATCCGCTCGTTCATCTCTGCTTCCGAGGCACCCCGCTTACCGGCATAATAGGACTTCCACTTGTATACATCGATGAATTGGCGCTGGCCCGGCGTGTGATCCATCACCGAGACAAGCTTCAATTGA
>JADCCH010000069.1 GCA_020252865.1 Methylobacterium sp. | reverse complement strand
GCTTGATATCCGCGCCATAGATCTGTTTTCCGTTGAGCTTGTCGACCGTGTCGAGCCGCTTCACGGATTGGCCGACAATGTTCCAGCTCTTCGGGTCCTTGAGCGTGACTTCTTTCGGCGGCTCGAGCTTCGCTGCCGCCGAGGCCACCGCGCCATAGGTCACCGTGCGGCCGGTGGGCGTGTGGGTGATGACGCTCTTCGCCGCCCGGCATTCGGAGGCCGGAACGCTCCAGGCATTCGCTGCCGCCTGCACCAGCATGATTCGCGCCGCCGCTCCGCCCTCGCGGACATATTGATGGCTCTCGCGGATGCCGCGCGACCCACCGGTGGAGAAATTCCGCCAGACGCGGTTGCGCCTCAGGTTCTCGCCCGGCGTGGGATATTCCCAGCCGACCTTCGACCAATCGGCCTCGAGTTCCTCCGCCACGAGCTGCGCGAGGCCCGTCAGCGTGCCCTGCCCCATCTCGGAGCGGGCGATGCGGACGATGATCCGATCATCCGGGTGGATCACCACCCAGGCATTGATTTCCGGCGTGCCGGCCTGAGCTTCGGCCGCCGAGAACGGCACGGCAAAACCGAGCGTGAAAGCGCCGGCCGAAGCGGCGGCACCCTTCAGGATGGAACGGCGGGAGAGCGAGAAAGGCGCGTTCATGTCCGTTCTCCTCAAATGCCGGCTGCGAGCTTGATGCCCGCCCGGACGCGATTATAGGTGCCACAGCGGCAGATATTGGTCATCGCTTCATCGATATCGGCGTCGGTGGGCTTGGGCTTCCTCGCCAGAAGTGCGGCAGCGGCCATGATCATGCCGGACTGGCAATAGCCGCATTGCGGCACTTCGAGCTGCAGCCAGGCCTTCTGGATGGGGTGGGAGCGATCGGGCGAGAGCCCCTCGATCGTCACGATCTTCTGGTTCTCGGACACGCCACCGAGCGTGATCGAGCAGGAGCGGACCGCCTCGCCGTCGATATGCACGGTGCAGGCTCCGCACTGGGCGATGCCGCAGCCATATTTCGTGCCGGTGAGGCCGGCCTGCTCGCGCAGGGCCCAGAGCAAGGGCGTGTCGGCCGGCGCGTCAATCTCGACCACGCGCCCGTTCACGTTGAGCTTCGGCATAGAAAACTCCCCTTCAGCGTTTTCGCCATGCGGATCTTGCCGCTTGAAAAAGGAAGATATCCGAGCCCGGCTTCTTGTCACCGTTACGACGAAAGTCGGATTCTCACGATTTCGTGAAGCGATCGGCAAGCCGCCGCGGACGGGACGGGCGGATGAACAGGAGGCGGGCCGGCGGGCAGGTGGCTATCCCCTCAAGGAACGCATTCCCAAAGCTGCATGGCTTCGGTTGCCCTGCTTGCCCGAGCGCCTCGCGCTGCGGTTCCTGCTGAAGGCGGTTGAGCGTCATTCCCGGCCCTTTGCCAGGCGGGGCCTCTTCGCCCGGAAAGCCACGCCCGAGGGCTTCGGACTGACGCTTCCGAACAATCCCGTGAGCCGGACCATCGGCGCCGACCAGCCGGTCTGCGATGATCATGCCGCAACCTTCGAGACGCTGTTCTGCGGGCTGGGGGGTCCTCGACCCGCGTCGAGGAAAAGGCCTGCACCGCCGAGGGCGACGCGGCCTGCATGTTCCGCGTTACGCTCTGATCCCAAACGGGCAAAAAACAGGCCACGCTCGGGGGGCGAGGTGGCCTGTTAGACGAAACCGGCGCTGAATGGCAGGAGAGCGAGCGGTTCCGTTTATCCGGAGGACACCGGATAACTCTCAAGGCTGGGGCCAGACCCTAGACCGGCGGCGGAGTGGCAGGCCACATGTTCGGATCGGCCGGAACGATGAGGTGCTTCACGCCCCATTCGTACCAGTTATCCACCACCGTGCCGGTGAGCAGGATGCCGATGCCGCCGGTGATGGGGGTGAGGATCGCAAACCAGAAGGCCCAGCGATGGATCGATTCCATCGTCGCGTTGAAGCCCATCGTCCACCTCCAGAAGAGGGCCGCACGCTCGGAAGCCGTGCCGCGATCCGTGATCTGCTCGATCTCGCGCTCGCCGCCATAGCGGGAGACGGCCAGGATGGTCGCGGCGTGCATCGCGAAGAGCAGCGCCGAGCCATAGAGGAAGACGATCGAGAGCGCGTGGAAGGGATTGTAGAAGAGGTTCCCATAACGGATCGAGAAATTCTGGGTCCAGTCGAGATGGCTGAACACGCCGAAGGGCACCGCCTCGCTCCAGGTGCCCATCATGATGGGACGGATGAAGCCCAGCACGAGATAGAGCCAGATCGCCGCCGCGAAGGCCCATGCCACATGCGTGCCCATGCCCAGAGCGCGGGCCCGCCGATAGGTGCGCACCCACCACAGCAGGATGGAGGCGGTGAGAAAGAACCCCGCCAGCAGCCACCAGCCGCCCTCCGCCAAGGGCGGAATGGTGAGGCCGTATTCCGGCTTCGGCGGATCGAGCGTGAGCCAGAAGAGCTTTCGCACGAACTGCACCGGATCCCAGTTGACCGATGCCCACATGTTGAGGCCGATGATCTCGATTGCGACGATGCCGCAGAAGATG
>JADCCH010000068.1 GCA_020252865.1 Methylobacterium sp. | reverse complement strand
TGCTGCTGCTCGACGAGCCGACCAACCATCTCGACGCCGAGACCGTGAACTGGCTCGAAAATCACCTGCGCGAATATCCCGGCGCGATCCTGATCGTGACCCATGATCGCTACTTCCTCGACAACGTGACGGGCTGGATTCTCGAGCTCGATCGCGGCAAGGGCATCCCCTACGAGGGCAATTATTCGAGCTGGCTCACGCAGAAGCAGAAGCGCCTCGAGCAGGAGGGCCGCGAGGATGCCGCCCGCCAGCGCACCATGGCGCGCGAGCAGGAATGGGTCGCCTCATCCCCCCGCGCGCGGCAGGCGAAGAACAAGGCGCGCATCACCCGCTATGAGGAACTGGTGCAGAAGGCTTCCGAGAAGGGGCCGGATACCGCGCAGATCATCAGCCCCATTGCCGAGCGCCTGGGCGGCAACGTGATCGATTTCGAGAACCTCTCCAAGGGGTTCCAGGACAAGCTGCTGATCGAGAACCTCTCCTTCAAGCTGCCGCCGGGCGGCATCGTCGGCGTCATCGGGCCGAACGGCGCGGGCAAGACCACGCTGTTCCGCATGATCACGGGGGCTGAAAAGCCGGATGGCGGCTCGATCACCGTGGGCGACACCGTAAAGCTCGGCTTCGTCGATCAATCGCGTGACAGCCTCGATGACAAGAAGACCGTCTGGGAGGAAATCTCCGGCGGGGCCGAGGTGATCTATCTCGGCAAGAAGCAGATGCATTCCCGCGCCTATTGCGGCGCCTTCAACTTCAAGGGCGGCGATCAGGAGAAGAAGGTCGGCATGCTCTCGGGCGGCGAGCGCAACCGCGTTCACCTCGCCAAAATGCTGAAATCGGGCGCGAATGTGCTCCTGCTCGACGAGCCCACCAACGATCTCGACGTCGATACGCTCCGCGCGCTGGAAGAGGCGCTGGAGGATTACGCGGGCTGCGCGGTGATCATCAGCCATGATCGCTGGTTCCTCGACCGCATCGCGACTCATATCCTCGCCTTCGAGGGCGACAGCCATGTCGAATGGTTCGAAGGCTCGTTCTCCGATTACATCGAGGACAAGAAGCGCCGCCTGGGTGCCGATTCCGTGGAGCCGAAGCGGATCAAGTATCGCAAGTTCGCGCGGTAATCGTCATTGCGAGGAGGGCGAAGCCCGACGCGGCAATCCAGAATGCCTTGCCTGTTCGATCGATTTTTCTGGATTGCCGCGTCGGATGCGATGCATCCTCCTCGCAATGACGGATGAGGAAGCGTTACGTGAAGCAGCCCTGCGTCTACATCACGGCGAACCGCCGCAACGGCACGCTCTATACCGGTGTCACGTCCAACCTTGCCGAGCGGGCGCATCAGCATCGTGAAGGGCTGATTGCCGGCTTCACGAAACGATACGGCTGCAAACTTCTGGTGTGGTATGAGACGCTCGAAACCATGCCGGATGCGATTTTTCGTGAAAAGCAGATCAAGGCCGGCTCGCGCAAGGACAAGCTCGCGCTGATCGAGGCGATGAATCCGGATTGGCTGGATTTATACGACACGCTTGCCTGACCGTCATTGCGAGGAGCGAAACGACGAAGCAATCCAGTCCGTTTTTGAACCAGTCTGGATTGCCGCGTCGGCCTGCCGGCCTCCTCGCAATGACGGGGTCCGTTCGTCATCGCGAGGAGCCTCGAAGAGGCGACGTGGCGATCCAATCGTGGATGGCCGGAACAGGTCCGGCCATGACGGCGAGGCTCAGGCAAGTTGGAGGTTCTGCGGTTCTTTGGGCTTCAGAATGCCAGCGTTGGACGGAATTTCGTCTGTTTGCACGAATCGGAAATCCTTCGCCCAGGCCTCGCCCTTTCCATTCAGGTAAAAGCCGAAATTGATTACTTCGGCTTTTTCCGGGACGAACAGAACAATCTTCCGGCGAGTCCAGTCCTGCGTTCCCCTGAGGCTACTATCAGCAATCGCGCGTTCGAGATTGTCGAAGGCCACCAAGGTACCGTTGATGTCCTCGACACGCATCCAGATCGTCGCCGAACCGGCAATATTCGTGCATTTGAGTGTAGACGAAAATTCGACACGACCACCCCTGTAATTTTCTGCGGAGATAACTTGCTGCACTGCGCAAAAAGCATCGGCCCGCGCATCCATGTCCTTGTCACGGCTGCGGATAAACAAGCCTTTCTGATTAGCATCTTCCAGTGATGTCACTCCGACATCAAATGCCTCTGCCTGTTTTCCCGTGGCCGACCAGCCGGCTGGAAGCGGCTTTGCGAGCCGCGAGCCGGTTTTCGTCAACTCATCACGCTCTGGTCCTGCCGCCGCCATCGTATTCCAGTCCCGGAAGCCGAACTGCTTCGCGACCACCTCAAGGCATTCCGAGTGGCCAAGGTCGATCTTCCGGTGTTGCAGTTCCTGCCGCAGCGTTTTCGCCATGGCCTTTGCGTCGAGAAACGAACGCATGTGATCCTCCGATCATAAACCGCGAATGGGAAACGATCAGGGCCCGCCTTGCTGATCCATTCGCGGCATGACGGAAGGGATCGGATATCACCAGGGACGCGGATTCACCTTGCCTTTCGGCGCGGGCGGCAGGCTCACGTCAGCCTCCCTTGAACTCGACCATTGGTGCGGCGTTTTGTCAATCGCCCTCTCCCAAACCTGCTCTCGCCGCCCCACGTAACGCGCTCATGAACCGCAGACGCTTTTTCAAATTCCTCGCAGGCGCCGCTGTTGTTGCCGGTGGCGTGACTGCCATCCTGCGCCCGGCGCGGGCCAATTCCTATTATTCCGGGCCCGTATCCGATCATTTCGACGGGCAGAAATTCTTCCTGCCGGGCGGGGATGGCCCGCGCAGCTTCCGCGATTTCCTGCGCTGGCAATTCGGCGAGAAGGCTGCGGAATGGCCCGCGAGTTTCCCGAGCCCGTTTTCGCCCGACAAGCCGCCCGCGAAGGTGGAGGGCAAGGCCTTGCGCGTGAGCTTCATCGGCCATGCGAGTTTCCTCATCCAGACCGGCGGGGTGAACATCCTGCTCGATCCGCAGTTTTCCGAACGCGCTTCGCCCGTCTCCTTCGCGGGGCCCAAACGGGTGAATCCGCCGGCCATCGCCTTCGACGATTTGCCGAAGATCGATGTCGTGCTGGTCAGCCACAACCATTACGACCATCTCGACACGGCCACCCTGCACGCCCTTTGGGATCGGGACCGTCCGCGCATCCTCACTCCGCTCGGCAATGATGCGATCATCCGCGAGGGGCGTGCGGATATCGGGGTGGAACCAAAGGATTGGGGCGATCGCGTGGAATTCGCAGCGAGCGTGGCCGTGATTTTCGAACCCGCGCAGCATTGGTCGGCGCGGGGGATGTTCGATCGCATGCATGCGCTCTGGGCCTCCTTCGTGATCGAAACTGGCGCGGGGAAAATCTGGTTTGCGGGCGATACGGGCTTTGGCGGCGGGCGTGTTTTCCACGCCATCCGCGAGAAGCACGGGCCGATGGCGCTGGGGCTCATCCCCATCGGCGCCTATGGCCCGCGCTGGTTCATGCGCTACCAGCATGCCGACCCGGAAGATGCCTTGAAGATCTTCGACATTCTCGGCTGCCGACATGCGCTCGGCTATCACTGGGGCACGTTCCGGCTCACCAACGAGCCGATCGAGGAGCCGGCGGAAGAGCTCATGCGGCAGCTTGCAGCGCAGGGCAGGCCGGCGGAAGGTTTCATTGCCGCCCGGCCGGGGCACGTGTTTGAAAGCGATGCACCCATCGGGTGACGGATTTTCCGCAAGCACCTTGCGCCGAAAGCACCTTGTGCTGAAAGGATCTTGCGCCGATTCTGAAAACCACATAAACATATCTTTATGTCGTTTTCAGTGAGGGTGCTCCGGCGATGATCCGCCCCGCCCATCCGGGCCACCAGCCGCTCGATGTCCTGCTTGCTGCCCTCGAGGCGGCGGGTGAGGCGACGCGCCTGCGCATTCTCGCGCTGCTGGCGGAAGCCGAACTCACCGTCACCGAACTCATGACCATCCTGGGCCAGTCCCAGCCGCGCGTCTCGCGTCACCTGAAGCTGCTGGTGGAAGCGGGGCTGATCGATCGTCATCGCGAGGGCGCTTGGGCTTTCTTCCGGCTGGCCGAGCGTGGCGTGGCGAATGTCATCCGCGAGGGGGTGATTGCGGCGCTCGACCCCGCCGATCCGGGCCTCGCGGCCGACCGGCGTCGCCTGGAGGCGGTGCGGGTGGAAAGAAAGGAACAGGCTGCGGCCTATTTCGCCCGCCATGCCGCGGATTGGAATCGCATCCGCGCCCTGCATGTGCCGGAATCGGCGGTCGAGAAAGCCATGATCGATGCCCTCGGCGAGCGCGAATGCGAGGCGATCCTCGATCTCGGCACCGGCACGGGGCAGATGCTGAAGCTCTTCGGCCCGCGCGCGAGCCGCGCCGTGGGCCTGGATGTCAATCCGGCCATGCTCGCGGTGGCGCGTGCCAACCTCGATGAGGCGGGCCTGCGCCATGTGCAGTTGCGGCAGGGCGATCTCTATGCGTTGCCGGCGGATCTCGCACGGTTCGATCTCGTGATCCTGCATCAGGTGTTGCACTTCATGGATGATCCGGCCCGTGCCGTGCAGGAGGCCGCGCGCGTGCTGAAGCCCGGCGGGCGGATCGTCATCGTCGATTTCGCGCCACATCACGAAGAGAGTCTGCGCGTGGAACATGCGCATCGCCGCCTTGGCTTCTCGGCCGAGGAGATCGGCGCGTTCTTCGCCGAGAACGGCCTCAACCTGCGGCTTTCGCGCGATATCCGCCCCGAAGCCACGGGCGCACTCACCGTTTCCCTCTGGATCGCCGAGGACAGCGCCCGCGCGGGCGATTTCCCGTTGCCGGGCGATCCGCTCTCCCATTCGATCATCACCAAGGTTGCCTGAGATGAATCCTGCCCCCGCCC
>JADCCH010000067.1 GCA_020252865.1 Methylobacterium sp. | reverse complement strand
TATACTTGCTCAGGTCCGCCGTCATGCCGACGATATCCGCCCGCGATTTCGCGACCTCCACCAGGGCATGGCCGAAGGGAGCGGGCCTGGTCGGCTGGCCCTCTGCCGCGATGGAGGCGATCATCGCCGAGGTGGTGGCGCGTTTCCGGCCCGGCACGAAAGGGGCGAGTTTCGGCTTCATGCCGGCCTCCCTGCATCCAGCGCCTCGAGCGCCAGCGCCCATTCATGCGCATCGACGCGGATGAAGTGGCTCTTTTCGCGCTGTTCGAGGAAAGGCACGCCCTTGCCCATCAGGGTATCGGCGATGATCATCCGGGGCCGGGTGCCCTTGTGCTCCTTTGCGTTGTCGAAGGCCTGCCGCACGGCCTCGAGATCATTGCCGTTGATGCGCTGGGTGTACCAGCCGAAGGCTTCCAGTTTCTCGGCCAGCGGCTCGAAATTCGCGACCTCCTTCGAGGGGCCATCGGCCTGCATGTTGTTCACGTCGATGATCGCGATGAGGTTGTCGAGCCTGTGATGGGCGGCCGACAGGATCGCCTCCCAGACCGAGCCTTCATCGAGTTCGCCATCGGAGAACAGCGTGTAGACAAAATTCTTCGAGCCCTTGCGCTTGAGGCCGAGGCATTTGCCGACGGCGATCGCGAGGCCCACGCCCAGCGAGCCACCCGACATTTCCATGCCCGGCGTGTATTGCGCCATGCCGGACATCGGCAGGCGGCTGTCATCCGAGCCGTAGGTTTCGAGTTCTTCCTCGGGGATGATCCCCGCCTCGATAAAGGCGGCGTAGAGCGCGATGGCATAATGCCCGTTCGAGAGCAGGAAGCGGTCGCGGCCCTCCCAATCCGGATCGTCCGCCCGATAGGTCATCGCATGGAACCAGGCGACTGCGAGCACGTCCGCGATATCCAGCGCCTGCGCGATATAACCCTGCCCCTGAACCTCGCCCATCCGCACGGCATAGCGGCGGATGTGATAGGCGCGATCCGCAAGCGTCCTGTTTGGCAAATCAACCATGGATGAGCATGCCCCCATTCACATCGATCACCGCCCCGGTGACATAGGCCGAGAGATCGGAGGCGAGGAACAGGAAGCAGCCCGCGACATCGGAGGCCTCGCCGAGCCGGCTCAGCGGAATGCCCTTGCTGATCTCCGCCTTCATCTCGGGCGTGAGTTTGCCGCCGGTGATGTCGGTCTGGATGAGGCCGGGCGTCACGCAGTTCACGCGAATGCCGTCGGGCCCGAATTCGCGCGCCATGGCTTTCGCAAGGCCCAGCACGCCCGCCTTCGCCGCCGAGTAATGCGGGCCGCCGAAGATGCCGCCGCCGCGCTGCGCCGAAACCGACGACATGCAGGCGATGGAACCCTGTTTGCGCGCCCGCATGGAGGGCAGGAAGGCCTGGCTGAGGAACAGCACGCCCTTGGTGTTGATGTCGAGGATGCGGTTCCAGCTCGCCTCGTCGATCTCCAGTGTCTTCACGGGCTGGGTCACGCCGGCATTGTTGATGAGAATATCGAGATGACCGAAGGTCCCGAGAACCTCGGCCGCCGCCGCATCGCAGGAGGCCTTGTTCGCGACATCGCAGGCGATGCCGATATGCCCGGCTCCGAGTTCCGCCGCGGCCGACTTCGCCGCTGCCGCATCGATATCGAGAATGGCGACGCGCGCGCCATGTTTCGCAAAGACCCGCGCAGTAGCGAGACCGATCCCGCGCGCACTCGCCGCGCCGGAAATGGCGGCCGTCTTGCCCTCGAGGAGCATCATCCGTTTCTCCCTCTGCCGCGCCTCATCGGGAAGCGCATGATGTTTCAGAGAAGGAACGGCAGAAGACGCCCGCTGACAAACGGTGGTTTTTCAACATAAGATGAATTTCGTTCAACTGATGGGGCGTAGCTGCCCTCGTCGTCGCTTGCTTCTTCGCGCTTTTCGACCGCAACCGCCCGTGATCACCCATCCCTCAACGAACTCCATCAAACTGAAGTCAAGGATCGATGCTCCAGAAAGTCTCGCTCTCGGCCATCCGGATTTTCGAGACCGTTGCGCGGCGCGGATCGCACAAGGCGGCGGCGGCGGAGCTGAACCTGTCGCCCAGCGCCATTTCGCATGCTCTCAAGAACCTCGAGCAAACCATGGGCGTGCAGCTCTTCGAGAAGGATGGCCGGCATGTGCGCCTCACCGTGAGCGGAGATGTCTTCATGCGGCATGTCGTGGCCGCCTTCGATGAATTGCGCCGGGGCTTCGACATGGTCTCCGCCCGGCCGAGCAAGAAGGTGCTGCGGCTTCATTCGGCGCCATCCATCGCCTATGCCTGGCTCACGCCGCGCCTGCCGCAATTCCTCGCCGCCCATCCCGGCATCGAGGTGCGCCTCTCCGCAGGCACGGATTACCCGCGCTTCAACACCGACGATTTCGACGCGGACATCGTCTATGGGCCGATCCACGCTCCGGGGGTGATCGCCGTGCCGCTCGCCCGCGAAACCGTGACGCCGCTCTGCTCGCCCGAGATGGCAAAACGCATCCATGGCCCGCGCGACCTGCTCGATTGCAACCTCATCCTCAGCGACAACAAGCAGGTGCGCTGGCACCACTGGTTCGATGCCAATGGTCTCAACCCCGTGCTGAACCATGATCTGCGGTTTGACCGGAGTTTTCTGGCGCTCGCGGTCGCAGCGGACGGACTGGGCGTCGCGCTGGAATCGACCCTGCTCGCCGAGCGCGAGATTTCCAGCGGGAAACTGGTCGCCCCGCTCGCAAGCGCATCAGTGAACATCACCTATATCGGGCATCATCTCGTCTACCCGCGCGAAACGCGGCAGGGCGGCATCTTGCGGATGTTCTCGGATTGGCTCGCGAAGGAAATCGTGCAGCCGCGTGACGAGCGCGGCTGGTCGCTCACGATAGCGGCCGGCAGCGCGGGCATGGGCGCCTGAGACGCCGGCAGCAATGCGAAGGCTCAGGCCTTCATCACGATCACCTTGGTCTTGATCGCGGTCCGATCATAGAGGTCGATCATGTCCTGCGTGAGCAGCCCCGTGCAGCCACTGGTGAGGTTGGTGCCGATCGTATCCGGCTCGCTCGTCGAGTAGATCGTGTAGAGCGTGTAGCGGTTGTTCTGGTAGAGATAGAGCGTGCGCGCACCGAGCGGATTTTCCGGCCCGCCGGGCATGCCACGGGCATGTTTCGCGACTTCCGGCTGGCGCTTGATCATCTCCGGCGGAGGGGTCCAGGTCGGCCATTCGGCCTTGCGGCCGATATAGGCCTCACCATGCCAGAGGAAGCCCTGGCGGCCGACATTCGCGCCATAGCGCGTGGCCTTCCCCTCGCCCTCGATGCGGTAGACGAAGTAATTCGCGTTATCGACGATGATCGTGCCGGGCGCCTCGTCGGATTCGTAATTCACCGTGCGACGAAAAAATTTCGGGTCAACCTGGCTGATATCGGCGGCGGAGATCGGGAATTTCTTGTCCGCCACCGCGCCGTAATGCTTCTCGGCCTCAGCGAGGCTCATCCCGCCATCATTCGTCACGCAGCCTGCGAGGCTCAGCGCACTCGCGCTGGCCGCAGCGCCCAACAGGAAAGACCGGCGATCGAGCCGCCCCCGGTTGAAGCCGCGTGCGGCTTCGGGATGGAAGTTGCGGTGGCTCATGATCGGGTTACTCCTTTATCCCGCACGCGATCAGAAAGATCGGCCTTTGCGCGTGCAGCGACTTGCCTTATCGCCCAAAATGCCGCCAGATCGCCAGGTTGGCAAGTTCGGCGACCGGCCGTGGTGAACCCGCGCTTCAGGCGAAGCGCCGGTCATAGGCCAGAACGGCCTCTAGCAGAACCTGAGCCCCCGCCCCGCATTCCTCGAGCGTTGTCGATTCCGCCTCATTGTGGCTCACGCCGCCCGCGCAGGGCACGAAGATCATCGTGGTGGGTGCGACGCGCGCGATATAGGCCGCATCATGGCCCGCGCCAGAGACCATATCCCGCATGCGATAGCCGGATTTTCTTGCTCCCTCGCGCACACAGGCGATGAGATCGGGGTGGAAGCGCACGGCTGGGTTCCTCCAGATCCGCTTTTCCTCGAAGGTGAGGCCCAGCGGCTCAAGGACGGCCGGGAGCGCGGCGCGGAAAGCGATTTCCATTGCGTCGAGCGTCGCCTCATCCGGGTGGCGGAGATCGACGCAGAAGAAGACCTCGCCGGGCACCACGTTGCGCGAATTGGGTTCGACTTCCATCAGCCCCACGGTTCCCACCGCATCCGGCCCATGCGCCAGGGCGATGTCATGGATCGCCTCGACCATGCGGGCCGCGCCCAGCAGGGCATTCTTCCGCATATGCATCGGCGTTGCGCCGGTATGGGCCGACTGGCCATGCACATTCACCTCGTACCAGCGCATGCCCTGCACGCCGGTGACGACGCCGATCATCATCTCTTCGGCCTCCAGGATGGGGCCCTGCTCGATATGGAGTTCGAACATCGCGCCGATGCGCCTCTGGCCTGCCGGCTCCGTGCCCCGGTAGCCGATGCGCTCCAGTTCGGCGAGGAACACCTTGCTGTCGCGATCCTCGCGCGCATAGGCGAAGTCCCGCGTGAAGGCCCCGGCGAAGACGCCCGAGGCGAGCATGGCCGGGGCGAAGCGCGCACCTTCCTCGTTGGTCCAGTTCACGATCTCGATCGGCGCGTTGGTCTCGAAGCCGGCGGCGTGCAGCGTGCGCATCACCTCCAGGGCCGCGAGCACGCCGAGCACGCCATCGAACTTGCCGCCGGTGGGCTGCGTGTCGAGATGGCTGCCCATGCAGATTGGATCGAGATCAGCCCGCTTGCCGGGCCGACGCGCGAACATGTTGCCGCAATCATCCACCGTCACGGTGCAGCCCAGCGCCTCGCAGGCAGCCCGGAACCAGTCGCGCACCGCGCGATCCTCATCCGACAGGGCGAGGCGATGGATGCCGCCCTTCTCGTTGGCACCAATCTTCGCCGTCTCCATCAGGCTGTCCCACAGCCTTTGCGGGTTGATGACAAGATTGGTGGCGCTCGCCGGGTTCACGGGACGACATCCATCTTGCGATCGACCGGCCGGGGAGCCGAGATTTCCTTCCATGTCGCATTGGCGACATGCGCCGCCGGGAAGGGGGGCCGGGCCACGAAATCGCCGTCGCCCCGCTCGGCCCGCAGCTCGCCATCCTTCCAGGCGATCCTGCCGCGCGAGAGGGTGATCCACGGCACGCCCGTGCATTTGTAGCCTTCGAACACGTTGTAATCGATGCGGCTCACCTGCTTTTTCGCGCGGATGGTCTT
>JADCCH010000066.1 GCA_020252865.1 Methylobacterium sp. | reverse complement strand
CGGAGACTGTGTTCGGCCGATTCTCCTATGCCCATCCGCAATATGATGCTTCGGCGCTCGCGGCGCAGAAGGCGCTTCCGGGCATCCAGGGGCGCGGGGGGCTGTTCTATGCCGGAGCCTGGACCGGCTATGGCTTCCACGAGGACGGCCTGCGCGCGGGCTTCGAGGCCGCGGACCGGCTGATCGCCGCGCACGGGCTGCACGGTGGCGCCAGCGTGCCGCAGCGGGCGGTAGGTGCGCCGCCCCGCCTTTGAGCGCCATGGAACCGCGTTTCCGCCCGCCCCCGGATGCCGCGCTCTTCTATGTCGGCTCGGTGATGCATGCGCGCATGAAGCCGAAGGCGCATCGCTTCACCTATTCGGTTTTCGCGCTGCTGGTCGATCTCGACCGGCTGGAGGAAGCGCATCGGCTCTCGCCGTTCTTCTCCGTCGGGAAATTCAACCTCATCGGCTTTGATCTTTGCCCGCATGGCATCACCAGGGGCTCGCCCAACCCGAAGGCGGATGTGGTGACGGCGCTGAAGGCCGCCGGCCTCGCCGAGGAGCCCGCACGCGTGATGCTGCTCTGCTATCCGCGCGTGCTGGGTTTCGTGTTCAACCCTCTCTCGATCTATTTCGCCTATGCGGCGGATGGCCGGCTGATCGGCGTGCATTACGAGGTGCGCAACACGTTCGGCGAGCGCCATGCCTATGTGGAACCGGTCATGCCGGGCCAATTGACCGAGGCCGGCCTTCGGCAGGAAGCGGACAAGCTTTTCTACGTCTCGCCCTTCATGCCGATGGAGCAGCGCTACCATTTCCGCCTTCGCCCGCCGGGCACGGCGGACATCGCGGTGCGCATCCATGAGACGGATGCGGAAGGGCCGATCCTCGCGGCCACCTTCCACGGCAAGGCCGAGCGCATCACCGCTCGCTCATGCCTGCGGCTTGCTCTCGCCATGCCCTTGATGACGCTGAAGGTTGTCGCGGGCATCCATTGGGAAGCGTTGCGCCTTTGGGTGAAGGGTGTCACATTGGTGACGAGGCCGGCACCTCCCCCCCCGGCTTCTCACGGAGGGCAATTTCTGTCGGTCTCGACCGACGCGACACGGAAAGTGCATCATGCAGGATAAGCCGACGAAGGCGCCCATTCTTCTGACGGACGCCAATTTCGCCGCCGATACCCGTTTCGTGCCGCGCGCCAGTCGCGAGATGCTGCGTTTTGCGCTG
The DNA here is from genome assembly GCA_020252865.1 of Methylobacterium sp. Taxonomy (GTDB): domain Bacteria; phylum Pseudomonadota; class Alphaproteobacteria; order Rhizobiales; family Beijerinckiaceae; genus Rhabdaerophilum. The sequence goes on along the minus strand of JADCCH010000066.1, from coordinate 4,188 downwards.
GGGCTGAGCGTGGGCTCGCTGACGGTCACATTGCCAGACGGCCGGGTTTTCATGGTGGATACAGGCCAGCCTGGGCCGAAGGCTGAAATTCTCATACGCAACTGGCGCTTCGCGCGCCGCGTGATGTTCGCTGGCGATGTCGGCCTCGGTGACAGCTATGGCGATGGCGACTGGAACAGCCCGGATATTACCGAAGTCGTGAAGATCTTCGCGATCAACGAGGATCTCACCGCCAATTTCCTCGCGCGCTCGCCTCTCGCACGTTTCGCCTTCCAGGTGCTGCATTTTCTGAACCGGAACACGAAATCCGGCTCGAAGCGCAACATTTCCGCCCATTACGACCTCGGAAACGCATTCTACGGGGAATGGCTCGACCGTTCGATGACCTATTCCGCGGCGATTTTCGCGCCGGGCGACAACGATCTCTCCAGCGCGCAGGAGCGGAAATATCGCCGCCTCGCCGACAACATGGGTGTGAAGCCCGGGGAGCATGTGCTGGAAATCGGCTGCGGCTGGGGCGGCTTCGCGGAATTCCTCGCGCGCGAACGCGGTGCGAAAGTCACCGCGCTCACCATCAGTCGCGAGCAGTTCGAATATGCGCAGAAGCGCATCCAGAATGCAGGCCTCTCGGAGCAGGTGGAAATCCGCTTTCAGGATTACCGTGACGAGCGCGGCACCTATGACCGCATCGGTTCGATCGAGATGTTCGAAGCCGTGGGCGAAAGCTACTGGAACAGCTATTTCTCCACCCTGCGCGACCGGCTGAAGACCGGCGGCACGGCCGGCTTGCAGATCATCACCGTCGCGGATCGGTTCTTCGAGGATTACCGGCGCAACATCGATTTCATCCGCCGTTTCATCTTTCCGGGAGGCATGCTGCCCTCGCCCGGCAAACTCGCCGAGCTTTCAAGCAGCCACGGTTTCACAAGCCAGTCCGATCTTTCGATCCGCCACGATTACGCGGAAACGCTGCGGCAATGGCGCGCGAGCTTCGATACCGCATGGCCGCGCCTGCAGCCGCTCGGTTTCGACGATCGTTTCCGCCGGTTGTGGCGGTATTATCTCAGCTATTGCGAGGGCGGCTTCGATGCCGGCTCGATCGACGTCCACCAGTTGGTCTATCGCAAGATGTGAGGCAGGCGGGCGATTGCCCTTCCCGGCCCGCGCCGCTCAATGCGCACCAGTCGAGCGCTTCATGATCCAGAAATAGACGCGATAGGGCAGGATCGCGAGGAACTTCAGCTGCCAGGCGAACCGACGCGGGAAGAAGATCTCGAAGCGCCCGTCATCGAGGCCATCGGCGATGCGCCGTGCGGCTTCGTCCACGGCCAACAGATAGGGCATCTCGAAGGCGTTCTGCGCCGTTGCCGGCGTTTCCACAAAGCCGGGATTGACGAGTTGGAACAGGATTCCACGCCGATCGCCATCGAATTTCAGGCTTTCGACCATGTTGATCAGGCCGGCCTTTGTGGCGCCATAGGCCGCCGAGGTCGGCATGCCGGTATAGCCCGCAACGCTGGCATTGACCGCAATCTGCCCGCCATGCACGAGCATACCCGGCACGATTGCCCCCAGCGCATTGACGACGCCGCCGAGATTGACTGCGAAGCTCTTGTGATATTTCGCGGTATCGAAAGGCTCGATCTCCACCGGATAGAACACGCCGGCATTGAGAAAGGCGCGGGCAATCCTGCCGTGTTTGGCCTCGACCTCCGTCACCAACGCGCGCATGGCGGTCTCGTCGGTCACATCGCAGGGCGCGGGAATGATCGCGTTCGGAACGGGCGAAGCGCGGGCCAGGGCCTCCAGTTCTTCCGCGCGACGGGCGGTTGCGACCACGCGCCAGCCCCGGCGAACGCATTCGAGCGCCAGTTCGCGCCCGATGCCGGAGCTCGCCCCGGTGATCCAGAACAGACCATCCGAGGGTTTCTGGGGCCGGGGCACGCTCACGGCGTCAATGCCGGATGAAACGGTTGAGATATTTCCCGATGGGCCCGGTGAGGCGCAAGGGCGCATCCGTCACCGCGAAGCAGAGGCATTCCTCACCCTCGACCGCAACCGGCGTATGGTCGATATCCTCATCGGTGATCGCAACCGCCCCGCGGCCGTAATAACCGGATTCATCGCGGAAAGCGCCGCGAATGACCAAGGTCACTTCCGAGCCCTCATGCGTGTGCTGCGGCATCTTCTTCCCCCCGCGGATGCGGTAGAGGATAGCCGTGGTGCCGTCATCGGTCTCGATGTGACATTCCTTCACGCCCGGCAGGACGGTGCGGAACTCCATGGCCTCGATGCTCCGGCCCAGGAAATGCCGCAGCGCCCTGGGCTCGCCCGCCAGGGAATTATCGGAGACGAGATCGTCGCTCACCCGGCTTTTCACCGGCTCGGCCGAGAAGATCTCGTCGAGCCGCGCAAGACGGTTCTTTACGATCACGGGCTCGCCCTCATCCACGGAGGAAGCGAGCGCGGTTTCAAGCGCATGCACATAAACACGGCTATCCGGGTTGAGCTCGAGATGCGAGCCGACCAGGGCATGCAGGGATTTCGGCAGGCCGCCGGACGCGTAGGCCGCGAGCAACGCGTCCATGGCGGAAACCCGCAATTGCGATGGCGAATGCTGATTCAAGCCTTTGTACTCCGAGGCGGTGATGGAAGTCTTATGTTACGATGAATTACGCGAGACTTTTGGCGCTGGATCACAATCGGAATTTCAGGGTGCCCGTCCAGCCTTTCCCACGCAATTCCGCCGATTGACGCAGCAGCCGAACCACCCCGCGGCAGCCCGCCCCGGCCGGTGCTTGCGCCGCAGGCCGCTGGCATGCCATGCCTTGTTCCTCTACCAGAACGGCCCATGAGGGCATGCGAGCTTCTTCCATGATTCCCGAACCGACTGAAATTGCATCCACGTTTCCGGCAACGCAGATGATTTTCCGCGACGATGCCTATGCACGGGAGGCAGAGGCGACGGCATTGGGCGCCGCGGGTGATTTCCTCATCCTCGATGCAACGCTCTTCTACGCAGCGTCGGGCGGGCAGCCGGCCGACCATGGTCGAATCGCATGTTCCTCCGGAGAGGTGCTGCCCATCACGGAAGTGCGCTTTCTCGATCCCGCCAAGACGCGAATCGGTCACATGCTGCCGCCGGGCGTTGCGGCCGGCCTCGCAGGGCAGAAAGTGCGGCTCACGCTCGACTGGGAGCGCCGCCACCGCCTGATGCGGGTGCACACCGCCCTGCACCTGCTCTCGGTGGTGCTGCCCTACCCCGTGACCGGTGGCGCGGTGAACCCTGATGACGGCCGGCTGGATTTCGACATCCCGGAGGCGGGGCTCGACCGCGAGGCGATCGAGGCCGAGCTCAACCGGCTGATCGCCACCGACGCCGCCGTGACCGACCGGCTCATCACCGAGACCGAACTCGATGCCAATCCGGGGCTGGTGAAGACCATGTCCGTGCAGCCGCCGCGCGGGACTGGCACGGTGCGGCTCGTGGAAATCGCGGGGATCGGTGAGAAACCGCTCGATCTCCAGCCCTGTGGCGGCACGCATGTGAAGCGCACCGGCGAGATCGGCCGGATGGCCGTCACCGCCATCGAGAAGAAGGGCAAGCTGAACCGCCGCGTGCGGATCGCCTTTGCCTGATCAAACGAAGCCGGAGCATCGACCATGGCCAATCTCTTCGCCGAAATCCCCTTCGTTTCCACGGCCTGGCTCGCCGAGAACCATCACCGGCCCGAGGTCAAGGTGGTCGATGGCAGCTGGCACCTGCCGCCCACGGGCCGCAGCGGGCCAAAGGAATTTGCCGAGGCGCATCTTCCGGGTGCGGTGTTCTTCAACATCGACACGGTGGCGGATCTCTCCTCCGGCTTGCCGCACATGCTGCCCATGGCGGAGCATTTCGCCCATGCTGCAGGCGCGCTGGGCTTGTCCGAGAACGATACGATCGTCGTCTACGATCAGCTCGGCCTCTTCACCGCACCGCGCGTGGCCTGGATGTTCCGCATCTACGGTGCCCGCGATGTGCGCATTCTTGAAGGCGGATTGCCCGCATGGAAGGCGGAGAAACGCCCTTTGGAAAGCACGATCCCCTCGCCTCGGGCGGCGACCTTCCGCGCGAGCCTCGATCGCAGCATGGTTGCGGCCTTGCAGGATGTGCAGCGGGTGCTGGCGGACGGTTCCGCGCAGGTGGTG
>JADCCH010000065.1 GCA_020252865.1 Methylobacterium sp. | reverse complement strand
GCGCGCCAGCAGCAGCCGGGAGGAGCGCAAGGCCTTCTCACCGGCTCGCCGGTAGAGGCTGGTCTCGCTGATCAGCAATGCCGCGCCATGCATCAGCAGGCCGATGGCAACGAGGCAGATCAGCGGTGCGGCCAGCATCCAGCCGGCCGCCAGCACCACGGGCAACCCGCGCGAGGCGGCGATGGCCGGGCCGATCAGCCCCGGCTCAAGGCGGAGTTCGGAAATCGGGAAGCTGACCGAGTATCCGCGCGCGCGGCATGCGCGGAACGCGTCAAGCACATCACGTGGTGCCTCTCCGCACACTTTCAGCCAGCCGAGAATGGCCTCGTCGAACGCGAAGAGCGGCCAGCGCGCCGGCGGCTGGCCCGCGATCTGCGTGACGACGACCTCGTGCAGGCGGATGACCTCCATCATCACGAACAAGGCCCCGGCCAGCGCGATCACAAGCGCGAGCAGGGCAACCAGGATGCTCTGGCCCACCCGTTCGCGGGCCGGACGCAGGGCGGAACCAAGCCCGCCAATGACAAACCCCGCGAGGAGATCGGGCAGCCCCTCTCGCCATTGGCCCGATGGAATGGCGCTTGATGCCTCTTGCAGCATCGTTGCCAGCGTGCCCTGCAGGCTTTCCGGCGGAAAGGCGCGTTCCACGAAGGCCGCGCCGCCCAGCGGAGCCACAGCCAGAACAAGACCCAGCAGGAGGATCGCCCGCGCAAGCCGCGAGAGACCCGTCGCGCCGCCCAGCGCAACACCAAGGACCGATGCCAGAAGGATCGGGCCGCGCAAAGCCTCGGCCTCGCGCTGGAGGATTGCGGCGAAACCGACGCTCGCCAGCGGCAGCCACAGGGTGATCAGCGCGAGAGACATGATCGCGAGGGCCAGGCGCCGGAGCATACCGCCCATGGCAAGGATTTTTCCGCCGGCAACCCCGAAGCCCGCTTCTCGCGGGAGCAGCGCGATCGTGCCGAGCCCGTAGCCGGCGATGAGAGAGCCGGCCCGGACCGGGTTTTCGAGCGCAACGCCACCGCTGGCGGCAAGCCCCGCAAGGAGCAGGATGGCGAGGCGCGCCACCCGCCCGAAAGCCTGCGCCCGCGGCCGCTCCGCCAGAAAGGGATCGAGCCGATTCGTCGCCGAAAGCACGATCATCAACCCGAAAGAGAGGGCCAGCAGCGCCTGAAGCGCCAGCAGGCCCAGCGGCGCTGGCAGGCCCAGCCGCTCCCCGAGAACCAGAAAGAGCAACCCGGCTGTCGTGATCGAGAAAACGAGAGTGGAAACCATGGAGCCGCCCTTCGCGCACCCACTTTTTCGCCGGGGCTGGCGCGGCTGTCAAACACCGATGGCCGCTCCCTGGAACGCCACCCTGACAGAATGTCGCAGGTTGCGCGGAATGGGATCGGATCATGGTGCAAGCGCAATCTGCGTGTTAATCTCAAAAAAACAACAAGCAACATTCCAAGGGGGAAAAGGGGATGTCGGCAGGACTTTCCACGCCTCTGTCCGCGGATGGCCGCGGCACCATCATCATCGCAGATGATCATCCCTTGTTTCGCGGCGCGCTGCGCCAGGCGGTCAATGGCATCTTCCGCCACCTCCACGTGATCGAGGCCGGCACTCTCGAGGAAGCAACGGCGGCGATTCTGAACGAGCCGGAGGTCGATCTGGTGCTGCTGGACCTGAAGATGCCGGGCGTGAACGGCTTTTCGGGGCTCACCTTCCTGCGCTCGCAATATCCTTCCGTGCCGGTCATCGTGGTCTCGGGCATCGAGGACCCGGCGACCATCCGCACCTGCATCGAATTCGGCGCCTCAGGCTATATCCCGAAGACCTCCTCCATCGAGACCATGCACGGCGCGATCGCGACGGTGATCGGGGGCGGGCAATGGACGCCACCGCATATCCGGCTCGATGTGGGGGCGGATAAGGAAACAGCCGATCTGGTCCGGCGGCTCGCCAGCCTCACCCCGCAGCAGATGCGCGTGCTGACCATGCTGTCCGAGGGACTTCTCAACAAGCAGATCGCTTATGAGCTTTCGGTCTCCGAGGCGACCGTGAAGGCGCATGTCTCGGCGATCCTGATGAAGCTTGGCGTCGAAAGCCGCACGCAGGCGGTGATCGCCGCCTCGAAGATCGAGCTTCCGGCCTGATCAGCAGGCCGAACTGGCCCAATCGCGCGCGGCCCGTCCCACAATGGCCGGAAGGCCTTCGGGCGGTGCTGCGGCCTCAAGCGTGTCCTTGATTTCCTGAAGCAGCGCCGGCCCCTGATAGATCAGCGCGGTATAGAGTTGAACAAGGCTCGCGCCGGCCTCGATCTTGGCCAGCGCATCCGCGCCGCTGGCGATGCCGCCCACGCCGATCAGCGGGAACCTGCCCTCCACGCGCAGCCAGGTCTTCGCGAGCTTCACGGTGGAGGGTCGGAAAATCGGCCTGCCGGAAAGGCCGCCGGCTTCCTTCGCCTGCGCCTTGTCCTTCAGGCTTTCGGGCCGGGCGGTGGTGGTGTTCGAGACGATCATCCCGTCGATGGGGCGGCGCAGCGCCACTGCCACGATGTCATCGAGCTGGAGATCATCGAGATCAGGCGCGATCTTCAGCAGAACGCGGGTCGCAAGGTTTGCTTTCGCGCGTGCCTCGAGCGTGCGGTCGAGCAACTCCTCGAGGAAGGCCCTGCCCTGGAGATCCCGCAGGCCCGGCGTGTTCGGCGAAGAGATGTTGAGTGTTGCGAATTCCGCATGCGGACCGAGGGTCTGGAGCAGCGCGACGTAGTCGCCGATGCGATCGGCGCTTTCCTTGTTCGCCCCGAGATTGACCCCCACGATGCCGGTCCGCCGGCGCTTCGCCAGCCGATGGCGTACGGCTTCCATGCCGCTGGAATTGAGGCCGTAACGGTTGATGACGGCCTCATCCGGCTGAAGGCGGAAGACGCGTGGGCGCGGATTGCCGGGCTGGGGCTGCCGCGTCACCCCGCCGACCTCCACGAAGCCGAAGCCGAGACGCAGCACGGCATCGGGCACGCGGGCATCCTTGTCGAAACCCGCAGCCATGCCCACGGGATTGGGGAATTTGAGCCCGAAGGCTTCCACGGCAAGGCGCGGATCATCCGGCCCGCAGGCCGGGAGCGGCAGCATCTCGAGCGCGCGCACGGAGAGATCATGCGCCTGCTCGGCATCGATCGCGCCGATCAGCGGGCGCAGCAGCGGAAAGGCTCGGGCGAACATGGATCAGGCCTCCTCGAAGGCGGGAAGAACGGGAAAGCCTTCCCCATCCTGCCCGATGGGTTTCATCCATCGCACGGCGGGAAGCGGGAGTTCGGCATGAAGATGCGGAAAGAGGTCTCCACCCCGGGATGGCTCATCGCGCAGGGCATCACCCAGTTCGGCGCCCTCGACCGCCAGCAGGACAAGATCACTCTGGCCGGCGAAATGCTTGCGGGCGGTTTCAACGAGTTGATGGGCGTAGGAGAAGTGGATGAAGCCATCCTGCCGGTCCACCGCGGAGCCGGCGAATCGCCTGTCCTGCCGAAAGGCCTCCCATTCGGGGCGAGACAGGATCTTGTAGAGAAGCGCCATGCGGCAGACTCCGGCTTGGGCGGGCGCGGCGAGATCTAGGCGGTTGCAGGGGTGCTGAAAAGCGCAATTTTCCGGCCGGAGGCACAGCTTTTCGCGGCATCCCCCTCGCGAGGGCCGCAGGTTTCGTGCAGGATGTTGCGGCATGTTGACCCATTCGCAGATCTGGACGGCCATCGACACGCTCGCGCAGCGACATGGCCTCACGCCCTCGGCACTGGCCAAGCGGGCGGGCCTTGATGCGACCACCTTCAATCGCTCGAAGCGGCAGGGCGCGGATGGCCATCCGCGTTGGCCATCGACCGAATCCATCGCGAAGATCCTCGCGGCCACGGGCGTCGGCGTGGATGAGTTCCTGGCGATCGTCACCAGCGAACCGGGGCCATCGCACCTGCCCTTCCGGTTCGCGGATCACCTCACGGCCGATGCCTTCGACGAGGAGGGGCGGCCGCAGGGTGCCGGCTGGGACCGGATCGAGCCGCTCCAGGGCCTGCGCGGCGATAGCTTCGCGATCGGTCTCGACTGCGACCGCTTCGCGCCAGCCTACAAGCAGGGCGACATGATCATCGCCTCGCCCAGCGCGCCGAGGCGCCGAGGCGATCGCGTGCTGCTTCTGGCAATCGACGGCAGCCTGATCATTGGCGAACTCGGGCTCGAAACGGGCATGCAGTTGCGCCTGCGCGGCCTTTCGGGAGAGGAGCTGCCTGCGCGGAAGACGAAGGACATCCGCCTGCTCGCCCGCATCCTCTGGCTCAGCCAGTAATCCGACGCGCACTTCGGAAGGCCTCGTGCGCCGCGACGAGTTCGCCAGCAATCGCCTTGCGGATGAGCGCAACCGTGTTCTCAAGCCCGTAGATCGCCGCGAAGGAGCCGAAACGGGGTCCCCGCTCCTCGCCGAGAAGCACGTTGTAGATCGCCGCAAACCACGCATTCGAGACGCCGGGACGCTCGGGCGTGGCACCCTTGGCCGCGAAATCCTGATAGCGCGGGACGGCGCGCGCCACATCATAGGCCGCTTCCTGGATGGCCTCCGCCGTTGCATCCGCCGGCATCGCCGCAAGCTTGTCGGCCAACGCGTCAAAGGCCGCTTCCTCCACTGCATCGGGCAGGCGATAGGCCTTTTTCGGCTTCACGAAATCCTCGAAATAGCGGATCGCGTAGCCGACCAGCGCATCAAGACGCGGATGGCTCTCGGGCGAGGCCGAGGGCGCATAGCGCTTCAGGAAGCCCCAGAGCACGCCCTTCTCCTCGGCATTCGCGACCGCCACGAGGTTCATGAGCAGCGAGAACGAGACCTTCTCGGAGGGCGCGTTCTCGCCCTCCCTGCCCAGCCGCTCTGGCGGCGGCGGATTGCCGCCATGGATGTGCCAGACCGGATTTCCGAGCTGGTTCTTCGCATCCTGCCGGGGAAAGGCATCGAGGAACTGGAGATATTCATCCACCGCGCGGGGGATGACATCGAAAAAGAGCCGCTTCGCCTCGCGTGGCTTTTGGAACATATAGAGCGCGAGGCTCTCGGGCGAGGCATAGGTGAGCCATTCGTCGATGGTCAGGCCATTGCCCTTGGACTTGGAGATCTTCTGGCCCTGATCGTCGAGGAACAGCTCGTAGACATAATGCTCCGGCGGAATGCCGCCGAGGATCGCGCAGATGCGATCATAGATGCCGGCATTGGTCTGGTGATCCTTGCCGAACATCTCGAAATCGACATCGAGCGCCGCCCAGCGCATGCCGAAATCCGGCTTCCATTGCAGCTTCACATGCCCGCCGGTGACGGGCAAAGTCGTCTCCGCGCCGTCCTCGTCGAGGAAGGTGACCGTGCCTGCCTTGGCATCCACATGCTTCATCGGCACATAGAGCACGCGGCCCGACTGGGGCGAGATCGGCAGGAAGGGGGAATAGGTCGCCTGCCGTTCCGGACCAAGCGTGGGCAGCATCACATCCATGATGGCCTGGTAGCGCTCGGCCGCGCGCAGCAGCACGGCATCGAAGGTGCCGTTGCGATAGCACTCGGTCGCACTCATGAATTCGTATTCGAAGCCGAAGGTATCGAGAAACCGCCGCAGCATCGCGTTGTTGTGATGCCCGAAGCTCTCGTAATCCCCGCCGAAGGGGTTCGGAACCGAGGTCAGCGGCTTCTGCAGATGCGGCTCGAGAAAGGCGCGATCCGGCACATTATCCGGGATCTTGCGCATGCCATCCATGTCATCCGAGAAGCAGATGAGCCGGGTCGGGATTTCCCCGCCGGTCAGCGCCTCGAAGGCGCGGCGCACCATCGTGGTGCGCGCCACCTCGCCGAATGTGCCGATATGCGGCAGGCCCGAGGGGCCATAGCCCGTTTCGAACAGCACCTGCCTCTTGCCCGATTTCTGGATGCGCGCGACCAGCTTGCGGGCCTCTTCGAAAGGCCAGGCGGGGGAAGTCCGGGCAGCGTCGCGAAAACGGGAAAGATCGGTCATGGAGGCGGTTTTGTTTCCGAAGAAGGTTTTTTTTGCGGGAGAAGGGCGCCGGTTCGTTACGGCCGGCGCACCGAACCGTCAACCAGGGAGCGATTCGGCTTTCAGTAGAACGGCACCGGGAAGTGTTTGAGATAGAGCCGCGCGAAGCGGCCATCGCGGCTCATCCGGGTCAGCGCATCGTCGATCGCCTGCCGGAGCGCAATATGGCCCTTGCGCATCACGATGCCTGCGCCCTCCCCGAAAAAACGGCTCTCGGCATAGGCCCCGCCAATGAACGTGCAGCAATCGAGCGATTCCGAACCGTTGAGCCAAAACGCGATGGCAATCCCATCCCCGAAGGCAAGGTCCACCTGCCTGCGGCGCATCGCCTCCAATGCCCCCTCCGCACTGGGGAAGCGCTCGATCCGCACGGCCGGGAACAGCGCGTTGAGATAGGCCTCGTGCCGCGAGCCGCCGACCACCGCGATGGATTTGCCCTGCAGCGCCTGCGCATCGGTGGATCGGATCGCGCCATCCTTGTGGCCGGCAAAGCGCGCGGGCACACGATAGACCGGCTGGGACACCTCGAAACGACGGCGCAGATCCCCGTCAATGCGATGCGAGGCAATCACGGCATCGCCCTCGTTCATGTCGAGCGCCGGCAGGAGAAGATCCCAGCGGCGAGGCTGGATGGTGCATTGCGCCTCGATCTCGGCGCAGATCGCGCGCGCAAGATCGATGTTGAAACCCTGCAATTGGCCATCGGCCGCAGCAAAGTTGAAGGGCGGATAATCGTCTTCGGTGAGAAAACGGATATTGGCGATGCGCGGCCCGGCACGGCGCTCGATGCGCCGCTCGGGATCGACGAAAACCGGGATGCGGATCGGGTTGCCCTGCTGGGCGAGCGCCCGCGGCGCCGTGCCGGGCAGAAGGCAGGCGAGCAGGCCCAGCAGCGCCAGCGCGCATCGGCCAGGCCTTCGGGCCAGCGTGGGGAACCGGGTGACGAGGCGACCCATTCGGCTTCCTGCTCGGCTTTTGTTCATGTCGGTCATGCCATTTGCGGATGGCACAAGGCAATCGCAACGGTTGCCTTCCTGAGACATTTGCGACAAAGCGACGAGGGACCTTTCGCAACTGCGAAAGCCAGACCTCGATCTGTGACCAAGGGAGTGGCACGGGGATGACGAAGTGGGTTTACACGTTTGGCGATGGCCAGGCGGAAGGCAACGCCTCCTTGCGCAACCTTCTGGGCGGCAAGGGCGCGAATTTGGCCGAAATGTGCAGCCTGGGGCTGCCGGTGCCGCCGGGTTTCACCATCTCCACCGAGGTCTGCACCTGGTTTTATGCGCATGACAACACTTACCCGCTCGATCTCGCCCAGCAGGTCGATGCCGCTCTGAAGCAGGTCGGCAGGCTCGCGGGCCGCGGCTTCGGCGACAAGGAAAACCCGCTGCTGGTCTCGGTGCGCTCCGGCGCCCGCGCCTCGATGCCGGGCATGATGGACACCGTGCTGAACCTCGGGCTGAACGATGAGACCGTGGAAGCGGTCGCGAAGCTTTCGAACAACCCGCGCTTCG
>JADCCH010000064.1 GCA_020252865.1 Methylobacterium sp. | reverse complement strand
GGCGCTACAATTTCGAAGGAAGAGATGCGCATACACGCTCCGTGCCGCAGCCGCAAGCCGCAGCTATCCAGGAAAGGCGTCCGACATATCGAAGCCGGACGTTTTCGGCAAAGTATCGAAAAACTTGCACGCACGCAATGGACCACCCGCATCATTTGCGGCACATTTCCTCTCGTTAACGAAGATCGTCATTTCAACACGATCGCCTTTGATGGAACGCTACCCACATGGATCGCATCGCCCTGTTTATCGATGGCGCAAATCTTTACGCCACGTCGAAGAGCCTTGGCTTCGATATCGATTATCGCCAGCTCCTCAAGGAATACGGCTCGCGCGGCTATCTCGTGCGTGCCTTCTATTACACGGCGCTCGTGGAGGATCAGGAATATTCCTCCATCCGCCCGCTGATCGATTGGCTTGATTACAATGGCTATTCCGTCGTCACCAAGCCGGTGAAGGAGTTCACCGACGCGCAGGGGCGCCGCAAGGTGAAGGGCAACATGGATATCGAGCTCGCGGTGGATGCGATGGAGCTCGCCCCCTTCATCACCCACATGGTTCTGTTCTCCGGCGATGGCGATTTCCGCAGCCTGGTGGAGGCCATCCAGCGCAAGGGCGTGCGCGTCTCGGTAGTCTCGACCATCCAGACCCAGCCGCCGATGATTGCCGATGATCTGCGTCGCCAGGCTGACCAGTTCGTGGATCTCGCGGAGCTTCAGTCGAAGATCGGGCGCGATCCGGCCCAGCGCCCGGCGCGCGAGCCGCGCAGCCCCGGCATGGCCGAGGGGCGCAGCAGCATGCCCTCTTTCATCGAGCGCCCGTCCCGCCCCGCGCGTGACCGCGACGACGAGTGAGCGAGCCCTCCGGCGATTGCCCGCTTTGCCCGCGCCTCGCTGCCTTTCGCGGGGAGTGGCGGGGCCGCGAGCCGGGTTGGCATAACGCACCGGTTCCCAGCTTCGGCAGCGCGGATGCGCGACTGCTCATCGTCGGACTTGCGCCGGGTTTGCGCGGCGCGAATGCCACGGGGCGGCCATTCACCGGCGATTTTGCCGGTGATTTGCTCTATCGCACATTGATCGATTTCGGTTTCGCGTCCGGCGAATACCGTGCTGCGCCCGATGATGGGCTGCGGCTTCAGGATTGCCGCATCACCAATGCCGTGCGTTGCGTGCCACCGCAGAACAAGCCGGAACCGGCGGAAATCACGCAATGCCGGCCGTTCCTTGAAGCTGTCATCGCCGGAATGCCCCGCCTTTCGATCATTCTCGTGCTGGGGCAGATCGCGCATCAGAGCACGGTGCGCGCACTGGGCGAAAAGGCATCCCGCCTGCCGTTCCGCCATGCCGGCGAGGTGCAACTGGGCCGGGTGACGCTGGTCTCGAGCTACCATTGCTCGCGCTACAACACGAACACCGGCGTGCTGACGGAAGCGATGTTCCGCGATGTGTTCGCGCGCATCAGGTCGCTGGTTGCTTAACCGCGATCGCGCAAGAGCCGCCCCTGCTCGCGCTTCCAGTCGCGTTCCTTCTCGCTCTCGCGCTTGTCGTGCAGCTTCTTGCCGCGCGCGATGGCGACCTCGATCTTTGCCCGGCCCTTCTCGTTGAAATAGACCTTCAGCGGAATGAGCGTCATGCCCTCGCGCTCGATGGCTTGTGCGAAGCGGGCGATCTGCTTCTTGCTGGCGAGCAGCTTGCGCGGCCGTTTCGGCTCGTGGTTGAAGCGATTGGCCTGCAGATATTCCGGAATATAGGAATTCACGAGCATCAATTCGCCGTTCTCGATCGTGGCATAGCTCTCGGCGATGGTGGCCTTGCCGCCGCGCAAGGCCTTCACCTCGGTTCCCGTCAGCACAAGCCCGGCCTCGATCGCGTCGACGATCTCGAAATGATAGCGGGCCTTGCGGTTATCGGCCGCGATCCTGAAGCGGGCATTGTCGGTCATGATTCGTATGTGGGTTCAGCGGGCCGTGCGCGCAAGATGCGCCGCGATGAGCGCGCGCATCGCTTCGGCCTGCGCATCGCCATCCTCGGCGAGCCCCGCGACGACGCCCTGCTGATCCTCGATCCGGCGGTTCTGGCTCAGCTTGAACTTGCCGGAGATCTGGCGGATCGCGATCTCCACGCCGACGATACCGCGCATCTGCGCCTCGATGAAGGGCTCCGGCGCATCGTTCACGGACCATGGCTGGGCGCGGCTGGCCTCATGCTGCTGCGTGAGCTGATCGATCTGGCCATGCAGCCATTCACGGCTGTCATCCACCCTGGCCGGCCCCCTGACCTGGACCACGATGTAGTTCCAGGTGGGCACGACCTTGTGCGTCTCGGCCTTGGTAGCATACCAGCTTGGCGAAACGTAATGCTCGACACTCTGGAAGATCACGAGCGGCTCGGCGCCGGCCTTCAATTCCTGCCATTGCGGGTTGGGCCGCGCGAGATGCGCGCGAAGGACCTCGTGGCCCGGCTCGCCGGTCAGCACGAAGGGAATGGGGTTCGCCATCAACCCGCCCGGCCCCGCCGTGATCAACTGGGCGAGCGGATGCGCGCGGATCACCTCGAACAGCGCCGCGCGATCCTCGATCTTGAAATGCGCGGGCTCGTACATGGCACTCCCTCATCCTGGCCGCAACATCGTCACGCGAACCTGCGGCCGCGTCGCTTGATCTTGCTTCTGTGATCAGTTCATCAGGCCCGCATGCTGGAGTGCCGAGCGCAGCGCGGCTTTCGTGCCCTCCTGCTGCACCGGCAGCATGGGCAGGCGGATTTCCTCGTTCATCCGTCCCAGCAGCTTCAGCGCATGCTTAGCGCCGGCGAGGCCGGGCTCCTTGAACACCGCATCATGCAACGGCACGAGGCGATCCTGCACGCCGAGCGCGCCGACGAAATCGCCCTTGAGGCTCAGGGCCTGCATCTCCGCGCAAAGGCGCGGCGCGACATTGGACACGACCGAGATGCAGCCATGGCCGCCCGCCGCGTTATAGGCGAGCGCCGTCATGTCCTCGCCCGAGAGCTGGATGAAATCCTTGCCGCAGAGGTGGCGCTGCTGAGAGACGCGCGCGAGATTGGCGGTCGCATCCTTCACGCCGGCGATGTTCTTCAGCTCGAAAAGCCGGGCCATCGTCTCGTTCGACATATCCACCACCGAACGCGGCGGAATGTTGTAGATGAAGATGGGAATGCCCACGGCATCGTTCACCGCCTTGAAGTGCTTGTAGAGCCCTTCCTGCGTGGGGCGATTGTAATAGGGCGTGACGACGAGCAGCGCATCGGCGCCTGCCTTCTCGCCATGCGTCGCGAGGTCGATCGCCTCGGCGGTGTTGTTCGAACCCGCGCCGGCGATCACCGCAACGCGGCCCCTGGCTTCCGCCACGCACCATTCCACCACGCGCTTGTGCTCGTCATGCGAAAGGGTCGGGCTCTCGCCCGTGGTGCCTACGGGCACAAGGCCGTTGGTGCCCTCGGCGATCTGCCAGGAGACATGCTCGCGGAAAGCCGCCTCATCGAGAGCGCCGCCTTTGAACGGCGTCACCAGAGCCGTGAAAGAGCCGCGGAAACGGTGGGCATTGGCCGGAGCGCTCATCGGGAAGATCCATGTCGAATGCCGGGACTCTCGCCCGGTGGAGCGAAGGTTTCATCGGAAAACGCTTGCCGCGTCAACCGCTGTCGATAAAACGGGAGGGAAAGCGCGCAGGAGAGACGTGAAGCCGATGCCTTCTGATACCCGCGCGAAGCATTCCGAACTCCAGGGCTGGCGCAGCCTGTTCTGCCGTTCGGGGGACGGGCTTCGCCTGCACATCGCCGAAACGGGCAACCGGCATGCCGCAAGGCTGCCGGTCATCTGTCTGCCCGGCCTCACGCGCAACGCGCTCGATTTCGAGGTGGTCGGCAACCGCATCGCGCGGGATCAGGGCCGGCGCGTGCTGGCCTTCGATTATCGCGGCCGGGGCCTGTCGGATTATGATTCCGACTGGAAGAAATACGATCTCATGGTGGAGCTGGAGGATCTCCACGCCGCCCTCACCGCCCTTGGCATCCCACGTGCGCTGTTCCTTGGCACCTCGCGCGGCGGGCTTCTCACCATGCTCACGGCTATCACGCGGCCCGGTGTGCTGGCAGGCGCGATCCTCAACGATATTGGCGCGATCATCGAGGCACAGGGGCTCGCGCGCATCCGCTCCTATGTCGGCAAGATCCCGACGCCCCGTTCGGAAGATCAGGCCGTGATCACGCTGAAGCACCTCTTCGGTGGCTCCTTCCCCGAGGAGAGCGACGAGAGCTGGCTCGCCTTTGCCCGCCGGGTCTGGCGAAGGGAGAACGGCCAGCTGGTTCCGCGCTACGATACCAACCTGATGCGCACCTTGGCGGATCTCGACCTCGAAAAACCCATTCCCCCGCTCTGGCCGCAATTCGACGCGCTGAAGCCCGTGCCCTTCCTGCTCATTCGTGGCGAACTTTCCGATCTTCTCTCGCAGGAGACGGCGGAGGCGATGGTCGCGCGCCATCAGGAGGGCGAATTCGGACAACCCGCGCGGCTGCATATCGCGCCGAAGCAGGGCCATGCGCCATTGCTGGAGGATGAGCCGACCATCGCCGCGATTCTCGATTTTCTGGCCATCGCCGATCCCGGCTAGCGCGTCTGCAAGCGAAGCGGGCGGCGGTTCGCGTGAAGAAAACGCGACGAGACCAGAAGATGGAGCCGGATCAGCTCTTCTTCTCGGACTGCGGCTTCATGGGTCGCTTCTTCACGGGGTGGTCGAGCTTCGCGATATTGTCCTGCCCCTTTTCGCCATCATCGGCGGAGGTGGGCACGAGGCCCTTGGCGACGCGCTTCGAGAACTCTGTCTCGGCGCCGGTTGCGAGCTGCCTCGCCTGCTCCACCCAGTTCTCACGCTCGATCCGGCCGGGGAAAGCGAGGTAGGAACCCACCCATTGCACTTCCTCAGCGCTCCAGCCGGCGATCTGGTCGAAATGCCAGATG
>JADCCH010000063.1 GCA_020252865.1 Methylobacterium sp. | reverse complement strand
TTGCCTGTCGCGTCAGCCCCAACCCGGAAAAGCCGGATGCTCTTTCCCCAGTTTGATCCCGTTGCCTTTTCCATCGGCCCGCTGGTCGTGCGGTGGTATGCTCTAGCCTATATCCTGGGGTTGATCGGCGGCTGGTACTACGCACGACGGCTGGCGGCCAATGCGCGGCTCTGGCCCGCAAATCTCAAGGCGCCGACGCCGGAACAGCTCGATGACCTTCTGGTCTATGCGGCATTCGGCGTGGTGATCGGTGGCCGCCTCGGCTTCGCCTTCTTCTATCATCCTGGTTATTTCCTTGAGAACCCGCTGGAGATCGTGCAGGTCTGGAAGGGCGGCATGGCCTTCCATGGTGGCCTGTTCGGCGCAGGCTTGGCGGTGTTTCTCTGGGCCAGGCGCAATGGTCTCAACCCCTTTTCCATGCTTGATATTGCCGCCGCCGTGGCACCTCTCGGGCTGATGCTCGGGCGCATCGCGAATTTCGTGAATGGCGAATTATGGGGCCGCGTGAGCGATGTGCCCTGGGCCTTCATCTTCCCGGCTGCCGGACCGCTGCCGCGCCACCCGAGCCAGCTCTATGAAGCCGCGACCGAGGGGCTTCTGCTGCTGATCGTGCTGGCTGTCGTCGTGCGGAAGGATGGCTTTGCCCATCCCGGCCGCATCGCCGGGCTCTTTGGCATGGGCTATGCCGCGACGCGCATCTCTTGCGAATTCTTTCGCGAGCCCGACCGGCATCTCGGCTTCCTTGCCGGTGGTTGGGTCACGATGGGCATGGTGCTCTCCGTGCCGATGGCGCTTGTGGGCTTCTGGCTCTATGCTCGCGCCGGCAAGAAACCGGTGACGGCATGAACGCAATGACCACGCCACTCGCGCAGGAAATGGCGGCGATCATCGCGGCCGAAGGCCCGCTTTCGCTCGATCGCTTCATGGCTCTGGCCCTGGGGCATCCGCGGCACGGCTATTACATGACGCGCGATCCATTCGGCGCCGGCGGCGATTTCATCACCGCGCCGGAGATCAGCCAGATCTTCGGCGAACTGCTCGGTCTCGCCTTGGCCATCACCTGGCAGAACATGGGTGCGCCGGAAGGTGTCGCGGTGGCCGAACTCGGCCCCGGTCGCGGCACGCTGATGAGCGATGCCCTGCGCGCCGCGCGCGCCATCCCCGCCTTCGCGGAAACGCTCGAACCGCATTTCGTGGAGACAAGCCCCGTGCTGATGCGTGCGCAGGCCGCGCGCCTCGCGCAGGATGGACGTGATGCCAACTGGCACGCAACCATCGATTCCCTGCCGGAAGACCGCCCGCTTCTCATTCTTGCGAACGAGTTCTTCGATGCGCTGCCGGTTCGGCAGTTCCAGCGGGCGGGCAATCACTGGCATGAGCGCCTCGTGGGGCTCGATCCGGCCGGCGGCCTCGCCGTTGGCCTCGCCCAGGAGCCTGCCGCGAACATCCCCTTCGCCGCGCCGGAGGGTGCGATCTTCGAAACCTCGCCGCTCTCGCTTGATATCATGCGCCGCCTTGGCGAGCGCATCGCGCGGCAAGGCGGGGCGATGATCGCCATCGATTACGGGCACGCGAAAAGTGGTTTCGGGGATACATTGCAGGCCGTGAAGGCGCATCGCTTCGTGCCGGTCCTCACCGATCCGGGCGAGGTGGATATCACCGCGCATGTCGATTTCGCGATGCTTGCGATCGCAGCCAAGCGGGGCGGGGCGCTGGTGCATCCGCTGCTGACACAGGCGAGCCTGCTGGAGCGGCTCGGCATCCACCACCGTGCGGAAATCCTGAAGCGCAAGGCCGAGAACCCCGCCGAGATCGACCGCGCCGTCGCCCGCCTTGCCGGCACGGATGATGCCGCGATGGGCCTTCTGTTCAAGGCGATCGCCATTACCGCGCCGGGCATGGCACCGCCGCCCGGTTTCGAGCAGCCCGACCCCCGATTATCCTGACATGCCGAAGCCCATTCTCTCTCCGGTTCTCGAAAAAGCGGGTATATGCCACGCCTTCTTCACGCGTGAGGGCGGCGTCTCGCAGGGCCTCTATGCCGGGCTCAATGGTGGCATCGGCTCGAATGATGGTCCCGCGCTCGTGGCCGAGAACCGCCGTCGCATGGCCGAATGGCTCGGCGTGGAGCCGACCCATTTCCTCTCGCTCTACCAGGTGCATTCGCCGGATGTGGTTCATGTCAATGGCCCCTGGCCCGGCGAGCGGCCTAGGGCGGATGGCCTTGTAACGGCGACTTCAGGCCTCGCTTTGGCGGTGGGATCGGCCGATTGCGGGCCGATCCTGTTTGCGGACCCGCAAGCGAAAATCGTCGGTGCCTGCCATTCCGGCTGGAAGGGGGCGATGGGCGGCGTGCTCGAAAGCACTCTTGAAGCCATGGAGCGTCTCGGCGCTCGGCGCGCGCGCATCGCGGTCGCGATGGGGCCGATGCTGAGCCAGGAGAATTACGAGGTTGGCCCGGAATTCCGCGAGACCTTCCTGAAGCATGATCCCGCCAATGCGGATTTCTTCCGGGCGGGAACGCGGGTTACGCATCCGCATTTCAACCTGCCGGGCTACATCGCGCGGCGGCTGGAAAAGGCGGGCGTGGCCGAGATCGACGATTGCGGCCTCTGCACCTATGCGGACGAGGCGCGATTCTATTCCTACCGCCGCATGACGCATCGCGGCGAAGCGGATTACGGGCGTCTGCTCGCGGCGATCCGGCTCTAGGGTATTTTCCGATCAAGTGGATAATGGTTGATCGGAAAATACTCTAATCCACCACGTCCGGCGTCTGCCAACCCAGATGCTGGCCGGAATCGACCGCGATCATCTGGCCTGTCACGGCCTGCGCTTGCGCGAGAAAGAGCACAGCCTCCGCGATTTCCGCAGGGCTCACGGCGCGCCCCAGCAAGGTGCCCGCCACCTCGGCCGTGAACCCCTCCATGCCGTCATGGATGTTTGGCAGGGTCGGCCCCGGCCCCACGCCGTTCACGCGAATGCCGCGCGGGGCCAATGCCTGCGCCAGCGTCCGGGTGGCGGTGAAAAGCGCCGATTTCGCA
>JADCCH010000062.1 GCA_020252865.1 Methylobacterium sp. | reverse complement strand
TAGTCCGAGGTGGTTTCCTCGATCTGCGCCTTGATCTGCGCCACGCGGCCCTCGATGTCCTTCTTCTTGCCGGCGCCATCGACGATCGTGGTGTTTTCCTTCTCGATGCGCACCTTCTTGGCGCGGCCGAGATCCTTCAGCGAGATGTTCTCGAGCTTGATGCCCAAATCTTCGGAGATCATCGTGCCGGAGGTGAGGATCGCGATATCCTCGAGCATGGCCTTGCGGCGGTCACCGAAGCCCGGCGCCTTCACGGCCGCGACCTTCAGGCCGCCACGGAGCTTGTTGACCACGAGCGTGGCGAGGGCCTCGCCTTCCACATCTTCCGCGATGATGAGCAGCGGCTTGCCGGTCTGCACCACGGATTCGAGGATCGGCAGCATCGGCTGCAGCGAGGAGAGCTTCTTCTCGAAAATGAGGATGTAGGGGTCCTCGAGCTCAGCCACCATCTTCTCGGCGTTGGTGATGAAGTACGGCGAGAGATAACCGCGGTCGAACTGCATGCCTTCGACGACATCGAGTTCGGTCTCGGCGGTCTTGGCTTCCTCGACCGTGATGACGCCCTCGTTGCCGACCTTCTGCATCGCTTCCGCGATCATCTTGCCGACCGAGCTGTCGCCGTTCGCCGAGATGGTGCCGACCTGCGCGACTTCGTCGTTCGAGGTCACCTTCTTGGAGTTCTTCTTCAGATCCGAAACGACCGCTTCCACGGCCATGTCGATGCCGCGCTTCAGGTCCATCGGGTTCATGCCGGCCGCAACGGCCTTGGCGCCTTCGCGAACGATCGACTGGGCGAGAACGGTCGCGGTGGTGGTGCCGTCACCGGCGGCGTCGTTCTGCTTCGAGGCCACTTCGCGCACCATCTGGGCGCCCATGTTCTCGAACTTGTCGGCGAGTTCGATCTCCTTCGCGACGGTCACGCCGTCCTTGGTGATGCGCGGGGCGCCGAAGGACTTCTCGATGACGACGTTACGGCCCTTGGGGCCGAGGGTGACCTTCACCGCATTGGCGAGGATGTCGACGCCGCGCAGCATCTTGTCGCGTGCATCGGACGAAAAACGAACGTCTTTCGCAGCCATGTTACCTTACTCCGAAATTGAGGAATTGTGCCGGGTTAATCAGGCGATCACGCCCATGATGTCGCTCTCCTTCATGATGAGGAGGTCGACACCGTCGATCTTCACTTCCGTGCCCGACCACTTGCCGAACAGCACGCGGTCGCCCTTCTTCACGTCGAGGGCCACCAGCTTGCCGCTTTCGTCACGGGCGCCCGGGCCAACGGCCACGACTTCACCCTCTTGCGGCTTTTCCTTCGCCGTATCCGGGATGATGATGCCGCCCTTGGTCTTCTCTTCGCTGTCGATGCGCTTCACGACCACACGGTCATGCAGGGGACGAAACTTCATTTTGAACTTCCTCTTGAAGGCTTCGTAAGGAGGCGGGGCGCGGTTCGCGGGGGATTTCCGGGACCCATGGGGCCGGAGCCGGATTCATCCTCAACGCGAGACACCCCTTCGTGAAACCAGTTAGCACTCACGATTGATGAGTGCCAACGTCATATGGCGACGAGCTTGGCGGGTGTCAAGATCGCATGGTGGCTAAAGTCGCACGCGGCAAATACGGTTTTCATCCGTGCCTGACCGGCGCGGGGGAAAGGCCGGAAATCGACCCTTCAGCCGCCCTTCGCGCGCATGGCGATGACCGTCCCCGAGATCACCAGCATCGCGCCAACCAGCGTCGCGATGCCCGGCACCTCTCCGAAAAACGCGTAGCCGAGGATGGCGGCGATCAGAAGCGCGGAGTATTCGCTTGGTGCCAGGCGCGAGGCCTCCGCCCGCTTGAAGGCATTGGCGAGCAGCATGTGGCCGCACAGGCCGAGCCCGCCGATGGCGAGGAACAGCCAGAGGTCGCTACCGAGCCCCGGTTGCCACACCCACCAGGCGGGACCGGCAAGCAACAGGGTCGGCACGGTAGTCTGGAACAGCACAATGATGATCAGCGCATCCTGCTGGGCGCGCTGGCGCAGCAGCACGAGGCCGAAAGCATAGCTGATGGCCGAGCCGATTGCCGCGAGCACGCCGGGAAGGTGCAGGGCCGCGCTGATGAGCGGCCCGCCTGTGGTCAGCCCATGGCCGAAGGTCATCACCAGCATGCCGACGAAGCCCAGCCCCAGGCCGCTGAAGGTTTCGCGGCGGATGGCCTCGCCGAGGATCAGTGCGCCAAAAAGGGCGAGAAAAAGCGGCGAGAGGAAGGAAAAGGCGATGGTTTCCGCCAGCGGCAGGTTCTGCAGCGCATAAAAGAAGCTTGTTGCGGTGATGAGGCCGATGACGCCGCGCAAGGTGTTCACGCGGATCGTCTCCCTGGACGGAAAGGCCGGGCGCAGGATGGCCACCGCTGCAGCCGTCCAGATCGTGCCGGCCAGAAACCTCAGGAAGGCCAGCTGGAAGGTCGGGTAGCGCGCCCCCACCGCCTTGATGACCGCATCCATGATGCAGAGAACGGCGATGCCGGCGAGGGCCAGCAGGAAGGGCAAGGGAAGGTGCCGCTTCATGACAGCAGCGATCCCAGCGCCTGCCAGATCAGCCGCGCCCCGCCGATGGTCAGCAGCGC
The DNA here is from genome assembly GCA_020252865.1 of Methylobacterium sp. Classification (GTDB taxonomy): domain Bacteria; phylum Pseudomonadota; class Alphaproteobacteria; order Rhizobiales; family Beijerinckiaceae; genus Rhabdaerophilum. The sequence goes on along the minus strand of JADCCH010000062.1, from coordinate 3,903 downwards.
ATTCGTCGCCAGCATGATGCCCTCATAGGAGAGGCGATGGTGGATGCGAAGGCCGAGCCAGACGCCGAAAGGCACGATGGGCGCATAAAGCAGCGCTCCCGCCAGCAAATCGGGCCGTGCCATCAGCAGCATGCCATAGGGTCCAAGCTTGAGGATGTTGCCGATGGTGAAGATGGCGGCCGTGGTGCCCACGAACAGCGTTTTCCCGAGGTTTCGGCGCATCAGATACATCGCAATCGGCGGGCCGCCGGAATGCGCGATGAAGGTGGTGAAGCCGGAGGCCGCGCCGGCGATGAAGCCCAGCGGGGCGCTTGCAGGCTTGCCTTGCCCCCATGGCTTGCCGCGCCGCTTCCAGAACCAGTGCAGCGCGAACGCGAGGCTGATCGTGCCGATCATCAGCGCCACAAGCCGCGGATCGACGCTCGCAAAGGCAAGCCAGCCGAACCCCAGCCCCAGAAGAAGACCCGGCAGCAGAACGCGCAGATCCGGCTTCGACCAGGAGGAGGGGCCGAAGGTGCGCAGTGTGAACATGTCCATCATCGAGATGAGCGGCGCCACGATGATCGCCGCGCCGATGGGCTCCATGATGAGCGAGAGCATCGGCACGCCCAGCGAGGCCGCGCCACCTCCGAACGCACCCTTCGAGGCCGCAATGACAAAGATCGTCATACCGCCGATCAGCCAGAAGGCCGGGCTCGCGGCCTGTTGGATCAGGGCAGCGGAGAGTTGTTCGAAGAAAGGCAAGGCTCGTCTCGATCGGGGAGCGCCGGAGGAAACCGGCGAAGAATCCGACCCTAGTGGAGGCTGAGGGACCTCGCAATCGAGCAGGGGCTGCTTTGTGGCCACCTTTTGCGCCATACCGCTTTCATCTTTCCTTTGCGCGCTGGCGCAACGGATGACCGCATGATGCTGAAATCTTCTGCCTTTCTCGTTTGCGCGCGGGCCCGGCTCGGGCCCGTGCTGGCACCGCTGATGCCAACCCGGGCGCTGGCGTTTCGATTGCCCGCCCCGATCGTTCGGACCTTCACTCCGGTGACATCAATGGTGCCTGCCATCCTGCTCCTGGCCTCGAGCCTGGGTCGCGCCGGCTCGCGCGCGCTCGTGGTCAACCTGCGCGCGGGAACGGAAAACGGGGCGTTGCCGCCCCGTCCCGAAAATTGATCCGAACTGTCCTGCTCAATGGAACAGGGCGTCGATCGCGTCCTGATCCACATGGTCCTCTGCATTGACCGGAACCGGGCCGGTGAGAAGGGCAGCCGAACCTTCGGTCTCGCGCTCTTCCTCCTGCGTCTGGATTTCCTGTTCGATGAGTTCGTGCAGCGCCTGCAGGCCACCCCAGGCATCGATCATCTTGTGGATGCGGCTCTCGACGAAGTTCAGCGTGTCCACCACGCGGCGCACCCGCTGGCCAGAGAGATCCTGGAAGTTGCAGGCCATGTAGATGATGGTCACCTTATCGGCGATGTCGTTTGCCAGCCCCTTGCAGGCCTCCAGCGTTGTCTCGCTCTGGATGGCGCCCGCCATGGTCTCGATGGATTCGGCCGCAGCGAGGATATCGTTCGCGGCAGCCTCGGTCTGCGAGACCACCGTCTCGAGTTCGAGCGCAGCGACCTCCACACCACCGATATTGTTACCAACCTTCAGAGCCGCCAGTTCCTTCTTGGTGCCTGAGATGGCGTTCTCGATCTCGGTCATGTCGACCTTGAGGCTCGCGAAGGACCGCAATTCCTCGCGGTAATTCTCCTTGAGGTTTTCCAGCACGCCGTAGAGCGGCTCGATCATCGTGCGCAGGGCACGGACCTCGTCGAGCACGGCGGTAGAAGATGCGGCCGTTTCGATGCGGGGAACGGCCGGCATTTCGGGGATTGCGACCGGAGCCGCCTCGAACGCGACCGGCGAGACCTCCTGAGTGGGGCGACCGGCGCCACCTTCAATGCGGAATTTGCGCTGGGGAATGCTCATGGGACTTCGAAACGCCGCTGCTGGATTTGCGAAAAGTGGCTTTAATCGTTGCGCGCCACGAGTTAAACAGTGGTTCACGCCGAAGGCCCGGGAAGATCACTGTTCCGTCATCGTGAACAAGAGGTTTCCACATAATCTTTTCACGATTTATTAGTGTTGTTTTTTAAAAGAAAATGAAAAACCTGAACATAAGATTTTATTAATCATGAATGTTTGTCATCCAGCGACGGTTGAAACCTATTTCTTTCATTTTCTGTTGCCGCCAACGCCGCGGGGCGGTGGTTCTCCAGTCCTTTCTGGGCTGGGTTGGAAAGGGTGTGTCATGTCTCGCGTCGCCTGCTCTTTTGCCGCCTTTCTGCTCGCCTCGGTCGCGGTGCCGCCGGCACAGGCAGATCCCTATCGCGGAACCTCGCGGATGGGCGGCGGTTTCATCGAATTCCTGATGACGGGTTCGGTGCCCTCGCATCGGCAAGGTGCCCCTGTCATGGCCCGCCAGGCCGTGCCGGATTCCTTGCCGCGCCATGCCGGGCGCGGCCATGCGATCGACCCGCCGGTGCAGACGTCCCGCCAACTCGCCGCGCTGCCCGATGAGAGCCAGTTTATCCAGCGCCGCGATGAGGCGCGCATCCATGCTGAGGTTGAACCGCAATTCGAGCGGCAGGAAGTGACCTATCACGGCCCGCATGGCCCTGGAACGATCGTGATCGATACACCTAACCGGTTCCTCTATCTCGTGCAGGGCGATGGCCGCGCGCTGCGCTACGGCATTGGTGTCGGTCGTCCGGGCTTCGAATGGGCGGGCGAGAAATCCATCACCCGCAAGGCGGAATGGCCGGATTGGCGGCCGCCGGCGCAGATGCTGAAGCGTCGCCCCGATCTGCCGCCCTTCATGGCCGGCGGCCCCGACAATCCGCTCGGCGCGCGGGCGCTCTATCTTTGCTCGTCGCTCTATCGCATTCACGGCACCAACGAGCCGGAAACGATCGGCCGCGCGGTTTCCTCGGGCTGCATCCGCATGAACAACGAGGATGTCATTGATCTCTATGGCCGGGTGAAGGTCGGCACGCGGGTCGTGGTCATCTGAATGCCGTCACTCTCCGCCGGCCCCCCGGAGTGAAAAAAGGCCCCGCAGACTTGCTGCGGGGCCTTCATCATCTCATTCGACGGAGCGGAGGCGATCATGCCTCGAAGCTGTCGTCGCCATAGCCGCCATCATCCCAACTGGCATCCGACACATTGTCGTGGCCCTGCTCTTCCTCCTGCGGGGCATTTTCCTGCGGAGTGTGCCCGGATGGGCCGGCCGCGGCTGCTGCATTGGCAGCCCCGCCACCCAAGGCTGAAGACAGGATCGAGCCGAGCACCATGCCGCCGGCCACGCCAGTCGCGGCTGCCGCGGCCGTGCCGAGGAAGCCCATGCCCTGGCGCTGCGGCTGGCCCCATGGGCCGGGTGCCGCGGCTTGAGGCTGCCCACCCCACGGACCGGCCGGGGCCTGAAGCGGCGCCTCGCGACGCTGGCCATAGGCCGGCACGTTTTCAGGTGGCCGCTGCTGGCTGCCGCCACCGAAAAGGCCCGACAGGAAACCCCCGCCGGAAGCCGGCTGCTGCGGTCGCGCGCGCAATTCCGCGACTTCAGCCTGAAGCTGCTCGATCTGTTGCTGCTGGTTCAGCAGCGCCTGTTCCTGCACGTAAACCGATTGGGCCAGTGCATAGGTCGCATAGGGCTGTTTCTGAACGAGGTCACCGATATAGCGCTCCGCTTCCGGATCGCGCGGCTGGTTGGCAACGTTCTTCAGGCGGTCGAAAATACCGTCGATCACCTGACGCTCTTGCGGGTTCATTCCTTCCTCCATTCGCCGCCCGATGGCTCCCAAGGGGGCGACGTATGGCGAGAAATAGGGGCGAATTGCGACATTTTCAGTGGCGACCAGACCCGTCGGGCAG
>JADCCH010000061.1 GCA_020252865.1 Methylobacterium sp. | reverse complement strand
GGTCCTGCCGCGCTATCTCGCGACCGAACTGGCGCGCGCGCGAGCCGATGGCTTCCCGCCCGGCGCGCGGCTCGAACTGGTGATCCGCGAGATCTATCTTTCGCATGATGGCGGCATGCCTTTCGGCACCACCAACGATTTCAGCCCCATGCCGGATGCCATCACAGGTGTGACGCGCGTGCTGGATTCGCGCGGCAGGGTATTGGTGGAAAGGCGCGCCTTTGCGACCTCCGCGCCGGATTCCGGCGGGTTCGGACCGGGCAGCGAGGCGCGGCGCGTGGATGCGCTGCTGCGCGCGCTCGCCTATTGGGTGGCGCGCGATATCGCCCGCTAAAGCATTTTCAGGCGAAGCATGACCCCGCGAAGGCGGGGGTGATTTCCGGTTCGCGTGATGAAAATGCGATCGAACAAACAGACAGAGCATTTTCAAGCGAACCAGTGACTGTTTCGCTGGAAAATGCCTCAGGACGATGGCCCGAACGGGACGAGACCCTTGTCCTTCACCTTGGTGAGGGTAAGGGCCGTGCGCACATTGCGCACATTGGGCGTGGTCGTCAGGTCGTTCACGAAGCTCTGGAACGCCTGAAGATCGGTCGTGACGCATTTCATCACGAAATCAATATCGCCGGACATGGTCCAGCATTCGCGCACCTGAGGCCAGCTCGCGATGCGGGTCACGAAGGCCTGGAGATCCGCGCCGGATTGGCTCGCGAGCTGCACGAAGGCGAAGCAGACGACCGAATAGCCGAGCAAGGCAGGGTCAAGCATCGCGCGGTAGCCCTGGATCAGCCCGGCTTCCTGCAGCGCGCGAACACGGCGCAGGCAGGGTGGCGGCGTGAGCCCCACGCGGCGGGCCAGTTCCACATTGGTCAGCGAGCCATCTGCCTGCAACTCGGCCAGAATTTTCCAGTCGAGACTATCAAGCTGAAGGCTGCGCGTCATGGCACTCCCGGATCGACGGCGAATCGCGCTTGCCCGGATGGACAAGCTGCGACCTTTCCGACGATAAACGCGGCGTCGGCGCGAAACAATAATGCGCGTTGGCGAAAGAGAGTTTCGTGTGGCCTCATCCCCTGAAATCCGCTCCCTGGCCGAGGCGCGGGCCGCCCTTGCAGGGAAGCGCGTCTGGCTGGTGACGGATGGCAAGATGGGCGACCTCGCCCCCGGCCTTGGCCTGACAGAGCGGCTGGGCCTGGAAGCGGAGAGCCGCGTTGTGGCACCGCGCAGGCTTTTCACGGCTTTCATGCCATGGGGGCCGATCGACCCGCGCGAGGCGCCGGGCGCGGTGGGCTCGCCACTTGCGCCGCCCTTCCCGGATCTCGCGATCGGCGTGGGGCGGCGGGCGGCGAGCTCCATCCGGCATCTGAAAAGTACGAGCGGCGGGCGGATCTTCACGGTCTTCCTGCGCGATCCGCGATCGGGCAGCGGCACGGCGGATTTCCTCTGGGTGCCGCAGCATGACCGGCTGCGCGGGCCGAATGTCATGACCACGCTCACAACGCCACATCGCTTCTCGCCGGAGAGGCTCGCGAGCGCGGTCGCGCCCTGGACGCCCGATGACAGGCCGGTTCTCGGCCTGCTGATGGGCGGAACCTCCAAGGATTTCCGTTTCTCGCCGGATGATGAAGTGCGGCTGCTCGCGCAACTCAGGCAGGCTATCGGCGAAGGCTGGCGGCTTGTCGGCACGCCCTCGCGCCGCACGCCGGCGAATGTCACGCGCGCGCTTTCCGCTCTGTGCGCCGAAACGGGCGGCTGGTTCTGGGATGGACAGGGCATGAACCCCTACCCGGCCCTGCTCGCGCGCAGCGATGCCCTGCTGGTGACGATGGAATCGACCAACATGCTCGGCGAAGCCGTGGCCACGGGACGGCCGGTGCTGGGTTTCCGCCTCACAGGCAATTCGCGCAAACTTGACGAATTCTGGCGTGGACTGGTGGAGGCCGGCGCGGCCCGCCTCTTTCAGGGACGACCGGAACGCTATAGCTATGAGCCGATCGACGCGACGGGGATCATCGCCGTCGAACTGGCCCGGCGCTTCCGCGCGCACGAGGCCGGGCAAGGCCGAAACTAGGAACAGGGTTTCACCATGAGCGCGAACCACGCGAAGGTCATCGTCATCGGCTCCGGCCCGGCAGGCTATACCGCCGCCATCTATGCCGCGCGCGCCATGATGAAGCCGATGCTGATTTCCGGCTTCGAGCCCGGTGGCCAGTTGATGATCACCACGGATGTCGAGAATTATCCCGGCTTCGCAGAGGCCATCCAGGGCCCGTGGCTGATGGAACAGATGCGCCTGCAGGCCGAGCATGTCGGCACGAAGATGGTTTCGGACCACATCGTGAGCGCCGATCTTGCGGGCCGGCCCTTCACGCTGCAGGGCGATAGCGGCACCACCTATACCTGCGACACCCTCATCATCGCGACGGGCGCCAAGGCCAAGTGGCTGGGCATCCCCTCCGAGGAAACCTTCAAGGGCTTCGGCGTTTCGGCCTGCGCCACCTGCGACGGCTTCTTCTTTCGCGGCAAGGATGTCGTGGTGGTCGGCGGCGGCAATTCGGCGGTGGAAGAGGCGCTCTACCTTTCGAACCTTGCGAAGACCGTGACGGTGATCCATCGCCGCG
>JADCCH010000060.1 GCA_020252865.1 Methylobacterium sp. | reverse complement strand
GGGCATCGACTGGATGGCGAGCTTCAGCAGCGCCTTGCGATCCACCGGCTCGGTGGAAGGCTGATAGCCGCGGCGCTTCGAAATCCACCAGCACACGCCGATGAAACCGGCGGCCATCATCAGCCCCGGCAGGATGCCAGCGATGAAAAGGTCCGCCACGCTCACGCCGCTCACCAGCGCATAGAGGATCATGGGAATGGAGGGCGGGATGAGAATATCGATGACGGCGGAGGTCGCGTTGTTTGCCGCCGTCAGCCCGGCCGGATAGCCCCGCTTCTTCTGCCAGGGGATAAGCACGCCGCCGAGTGCGGAGGCATTCGCGACCGCGCTGCCCGAAACGCCGCCAAAGGCCACGGAGGCAACGACCGTGGTGGAGAGTTCGCCACCGCGCCAACGCTTCATGCCCTCGGTCGCGAAATCGAGGAGCTGCTGGCCGAGCTTGCCGCCCATCATCAGGGCGCCGGCAAGCGTGAAGAATGGCAAGGCCAGCATGGGGAAGGATTGCGTCTGGTCGAACATCTGCTGGGCGATCAGCATCAGCGGCAGCCCGTTGCCGTCCCACACCACCGCGACCGCCCCCGCGATCACGAGGCCGTGGCCCACGGGAATCGCGAGGATCATTAGCACCGCAAAGGCGATCACCATGGTGAAGCTCATGCTCAGGCCTCCCGATAATCCAGGCTGAAGCGCCGGCTTGTCCCGAGAAGAGCAATCCGCACGGATGAGGTGATGTGAACGACACAGAGCGCGATGCAGCAGGCGGCGATGGCCCAGTAGCCATGGCTGCCGGGCAAACCGAGGACGGGGCTCTTCTCGATCCTCGTGATGTCTGCGACCAGCATCGCCTGCTGGAAGAGCACGGCATAGGAGATCACGATGATCGCATTGCCCAGATGCAGCAGCCAGCGCCGGCGGCGTTCGGTGCCCACGAATTCCAGCAGCCAATCCACCGCCATGTGCCCGCCGGCCTGCGCCGCGACCACGATTCCACCTGCGATGAACCAGGGAAAGAGCCGTTCCGGCAATTCCTGAAGGGCCGCGAACCCGCCGGAGGGCATGAGGTAGCGCGTCAGCACATTGGTCGTCATGATGACAGTCAGCGCGATGCCGCTGATGAGGATCAGCAGCCGGCCAGCCATCGTGATGGCCCGTTCGACCGCGCCGGCCGCTGCAATCGCGGCTCGCCCGGTCCGGGAGAGGGGGAGAACCTCTCCCGTCCCAGTCGGTTCCAAGGGATCAGCTCTTGGGCGCGGCTTCGGCGACCTGGGCCACGAAGGCTCCGAAGGGCTTCGCCTTCCAGGCCGTCAGCACACCCGCCGTCGCTGCACGGAAGAGCCCGCGATCCGGCTCGTTCACCGAAACCTTGCTGTTGGCCTTGAACTCGCCCAGCAGCTTCGAATCCGATTCCGCCATCAGCTTGCGCTGGAGAACGCCGGCTTCCTTCGCGGCATCCTTGATGATCGCGAGCTGGTCCGGCTTCACCTTGCGGGTCGCGATCTGCGACATGAGGAAGGGCGTCGATTCCCATTTGTGGCCGGTGATGCTGATGAAGCGGTTCACCTCGAAGAGTTTCGCGGAATGGATGTTGGCGAGCGGGTTTTCCTGCCCGTCCACGACGCCCTGCTGGAGCGCGACATAGAGTTCGCCGAAGGCGATCTGCTGGGTCGCGGCACCCATGGCCTGGAAGATATCCACCGTCATCGGGTCCGGCGGCGTGCGAATCTTCAGGCCGTTGAGATCGGCCGGGCTGTTGATCGGGCGCTTGGAATTGGTGGTGTGGCGAATGCCGTTATCCCACCAATCGAGCGGCACCATGTTGACCGCCTCGAATTTCCTTGCGAGTTCCGCACCGACCGGTCCGGCCAGCAGCTTCACGGCCGGCTCCGAACTGGCGAAGAGGAAGGGCAGGCCCAGGGCGCCGATCTCCGGCACAAGCGCCGAGGCCGCGCCCTGGCTGTTCGCCGTAAGATCGAGCGCGCCGGTGCGCAGGCTCGTGAGCATCGAGGCATCCGAGCCAAGCTGCTCGGAGCCGGCGATCTTGATCGCCAAGGCACCCTTGGTGCGTTCCGAGACAAGCTTCGCGAAATGCTCCGCCGCGAGCGTGCGCGGATTGCCCGGCGCGGCACCATGACCAAGCGTGAGCGTGACGGCGGCCTGGGCCGAGAGCGGCAGAGTGAGGATGGCTGGGCTCGCGAGCGTCGCGGCCGCCGTTTTCATGAACTGGCGTCGATCGGGAAGGCGGGTCATGGGCATCTCCTCATGGGTCATCGGGTCGAGCCCCTCTGCGGGGGCCTTCTGGTTCATCCGGTGCCGCACCACGCGGCACCCGAAACTATTGGGCTCACAGCCAGCCCTTGAGCGAGCGGACAATGGCCTGGGTCGAAATCCCGTAGCGGTCGTGCAGGGTGGGCAGCGCGCCCGCGAGCAGAAATTCATCCGGCAAGGCGATGTGTCGGAACCTCGCCGGATGGATGCCGTTGAGCAGGAAATCCCGCGCGACAGCCTCGCCGAGGCCGCCGATTTCCGTGTGGTTCTCGGCAACGACCACGAGACGGCCGCCCTTCCCGGCCTCGGCACGGATCGTCTGGACATCCAGCGGCTTGATTGTCGGGCAATGCAGCACCGCAACGCCGATCCTGTCCGTTTCGAGTTCCTTCGCCGCTTCGAGCGCGCGCATCGTGAGCAAACCGGAGGAGATGACGAGGATGTCGCCACCCTCGCGGATCATCTGCGCCTTCCCCAGCTTGAACCGGTAGCCGTATTCGTCGAGCACCAGCGGCACGTTTCCGCGCAGGAGGCGCATATAGGTCGGGCCCTGATGCGCCGCGATCGCCGCCGTGGCCTGCTCGATCTCGAGCGCGTCGCAGGGGTCGACGATGGTGAGGTTCGGCATGGCGCGGAAAAGCGCGAGGTCCTCCGCCGCCTGATGGCTGGGGCCATAGCCGGAAGTGAGGCCCGGCAGCGCGCAGACGATCTTCACGTTGCGGTCTTCCTCCGCGATCGTCTGATGGATGAAGTCATAGGCGCGGCGGGAAGCGAACACCGCATAGGTGGTGCAGAAGGGCGTAAAGCCCTCCGCCGCCAGCCCCGAGGCCGCGCCGAACAGGATCTGCTCGGCCATGCCCATCTGGTAGAAGCGATCCGGATAGGCCTTAGATCGGAAGAGCGTC
>JADCCH010000006.1 GCA_020252865.1 Methylobacterium sp. | reverse complement strand
CTTCGCATCCGCCGGATCGATGGTGATGAAAGGAACGTGCCGCCAATCCTCGCGTCCCTCGAGCGTGGGCTCTTGCGCGGCCTCGGCTTCCTTCAGCGCCGCTTCGGAGAAGACATAGGGGATTTCATGGTTATGGATCGCGATCAGGCTCACCGCCCGCTCGCTCTTCAGCGATCCGAGCCGCTCGCGGATCTTGCCGCCCGAGAGGCCGGCCCCCGGCTGGTCATGCATGTCGACCGTGACGAGATCGCCGTCCTTGGCCTGGTGGTCGGTGCCGTGAATGCGCACTTCGCGGCCCTGGCCCTTGCGATCGACCGGCACCACGCGCCCCGTGCCATCCGCCGATGTGCGGAAGACGCCGAGCATGCGCTTCGCAGGCCGCGAGAGCATCTTCAGGATGCGGCCCTCGTAAGGAGGGCCATCCTCTTCGTTCGTGGGCTCGATCTTCATCAGCGCCCGGTCCCCGGGGCCGGGCGGGAGCGGGGCATCGCGCCCGCCGCGCTTCGGCAGGATGACGACGATGCGGGGTGCCTCGCCGCGCGCTTCGTTCCAGTCCACGGGGATTGCGAGCAATTCACCATCAGAATCGCGGCCGATCACCTCGCCGATGAGGACCGGGCCGAGCTGGCCCTGCGCGATGAGGCGGCGCTGGCGCTTCTCCAGCAGGCCCTCGGCCTGCATCTCCTTCAACATTCTCTTGAGCGTCACGCGCTCCGAGGCGTTGAGATGGAAATGCCGCGCGATCTCGTTCTTGCCAGCGCGATCCGGCGCATTCGCGAGAAAGGCGAGGATGTCCTCGCGCGTCGGGACGGCATGCGCCTGGCTGGTCTTGGGTCGGCGGGTCATCGGCACTCTTGTGGCATGAGGCAGGAAACGCTGAAAGCCGTAAAAAACCTCCCCGGATCACAGCAGCATGAGCAGCAGCGGCGCGAGCAAGGCCGTCACCAGGCCGTTGAGCCCCATGGCGAGGGCGGCATGGGCGCCGGCCTTCTCGTTCACCTGCAAGGCCCGCGCCGTGCCGATTCCATGCGCCGCGAGGCCGGCCGCGAAGCCGCGCGCGGCGTAATCCTTGACGCGGATGAGGTTCATCAGCGGCGTGATGAGGATCGCGCCGAGAATGCCGGTGGCGATGACCAAGACGGCCGTGAGCGGCGGCGTGCCGCCCAGCTGCTCGGAAATGCCCATGGCAATCGCCGCCGTGACACTTTTCGGCGCGATGGAGGCGACCGTTCCAGCCGAAAGGCCCAAGGCCTTCGCAAGGCCCGCCGCGCTGATCACGCCCACGCCCGCGCCGATCACCATCGCGCCGAGGATCGCCCGCCATTGCCGGCGGATCAGCGCGCGATGCCGGATGATCGGCAGCGCAAGCGCCACGGTCGCGGGGCCGAGCAGCACATGCACGAAGCGCGCGCCCTCGAAATAGCGGGTATGCGGCGTGCCCGTGAGAAGCAGCACGGCCCCGACGATCATCACCGCGATCAGCACCGGGTTCGCGACCGGATGCCGCCTCGTCGCCTGCGAGATGCGATCGCCCACGAGATAGGCCAGCACCGTGAGCACCAGGAAGAAGAGCGGCTGCTCGGCGGGGTAGATCCAGAATTGGGAGGGATCGGAGAGGTTCCGCATCACTCGTCCTCCGGCTTCGCGAGCGCCCGGAAGACCAGGGCCGTGACGATCATCGTCAGCGCTGTTGAAACGACAAGTACCACGATGAGCCGCGCGCCCTCGGCCAGCAGGCGATCGCCGAACGCGATCAGGCCCACGCCGGCCGGCACGAAAAGCAGCGAGAGATGCTTCAGCAAGGCCTCGCCCGCTTGCTCGATCGGCGCAGGAATGCCGCCGCGCCAGAGTGCATAAGCAGCAAGCAGGCCAAGCCCGATCACCGGGCCGGGAACAGGAACCCGCGTGAGCCCGGCAATCACCTCGCCGGCGAGTTGCAGGACGATGAGCGCGGCAAAACCTTCGAGCATGACGAATCCCCCATGGGTAAATGGTAGCGGGGAGGGGCATCGACACCAAACGTCATGCCCGGACCTGTTCCGGCCATGAGGCAAACGGCTCAGCCCTTCCTGGCCTTGGCCGGCGCTTTCTTCGCAGCCGCCTTTTTCGCCGGCGCCTTTCCGCGCGCGGGCTTGGCACCGCCTGTCGCCTCGATTCGTGCGGCAATGAGGCCGAGTGCGCCTTCGAGGGTCAGTTCGTCCTTGTTGGCACCCTTGGGGATGGTCGCATTCACCGAACCCCATTTCACGTAAGCGCCATAGCGGCCGTCAAGCAGGGTGACCTCGCCGCCATCCGGATGTGCGCCCAGCACCTTGCCGGCCGGCACGCCGCCGCCCGCCGCACGGCCGAAGCGTTTTCCGCCGCCCGCTTCCTTCGTGGCGATGAGGTCGATCGCGCGGTTCATGCCCACCGTGAAGACATCATCGGCCGCCTCGAGATTGGCATAGGTCTTGCCGCGCTGCACGTAAGGCCCGTATTTCCCGATGCCCGCGAGAATGGGATCGCCGGAGGTCGGATCTTTCCCTACCTCGCGCGGCAGGGAAAGCAGCGCCAGCGCCTGTTCCAGCGTGAGGGATTTCAGCGTCATGCCCTTCGCGAGCGAGGCGCGCTTCGGCTTCTCGCCCTCGCCGAGCTGGATGAACGGCCCGAAACGGCCCTCGCGCGCGGTGACCTCGAGGCCGGTCTCCGGGTCCTTTCCGAGCACGCGGTTGCCGTTGTCATCCGCGCCTTCAGCGCTGCCCTCCTCGCCGCCCGCCATCGAGAAGGGGCGGGTGAAGCGGCATTCCGGATAGTTCGAGCAGCCGATGAAGGGCCCCAGCTTGCCGAGCTTCAGGGAAAGCTGG
>JADCCH010000059.1 GCA_020252865.1 Methylobacterium sp. | reverse complement strand
CTCCAAACATCTCTACAAGGCGCGCAATCTCGTCGAACGCTTCTTCAACAGGATCAAATACTTCCGCCGTATCGCCACCCGATACGACAAACTCGCGGAAAACTACGCCGCAGCCCTCAAGCTCGTCGCCGTCCGCATCTGAGTCAGGGATTTATGAGGCGTCGCCCTTCGAATCCTTTCGGGCGCGCCATCTTTTCAAGCACTTAGCTGAAATCGAACGCGGCACCTTCCTTCAAAAGGCACAGTTGTGGCACACTCAAAGTGTTCAGTCCCGACATATGGTGGATCGGGTCAAGTTTGAATCTTTCGGGCTGTGAAGTCCAGCATTTGCAGATGAATTCGCATGGTGTGAGCCCTTTCAGCGGGTTGAGCCGCCGCCCGAAATTGTAGGCTGTGACGAAATTGTCGAGATGCTGCCGGAGCTGCTCGTGGCTATCATAGTGATACCGCTTGACGGTTGCGTCCTTGATTGTCCTATTCATCCTTTCAACCTGCCCGTTGGTCCAGGGATGGTTGATCTTGGTGAAACGGTCCCCGATGTTGTTCTCCCGGCAGCGCATGGAAAACATGTGGGTGATGTCGCGGGCCGTCGGGCCAGCCAAGTATCCATCCTGCTTGGAGAAAATGGCGCACCCGACAGGATTCGAACCTGTGACCTTTGGATTCGGAATCCAACACTCTATCCAGCTGAGCTACGGGTGCAGCGCGAACTTTGTTTAGCGGATCAGGGTGCCACCTGCAATGTAGCAGGAAGCGGCGCGATGAAATTTCCATCGCGCTGCCTCACAGCCCCTCGAAGAGCAGGCTCGAAATATAGCGTTCGGCGAAAGAGGGGATGATGAAGACGATGGTCTTCCCCGCATTTTCCGGTCGTTTGCCGAGTTCGATCGCCGCCGCCATCGCCGCGCCGGAAGAGATGCCGCCCGGCACGCCCTCGATCCGCGCCAGGAGACGCGCGGTGGAGATCGCGGTTGGGCTATCCACCTTGATGATCTCGTCGATGATGCCGGTATCGAGGACATCCGGCACGAAACCCGCGCCAATGCCCTGGATCTTGTGTGGGCCGGGCTGCCCACCGGAAAGGACCGGGCTCTCGACCGGCTCAACGGCCACCACTTTCAGCTCCGGCTTGCGGGGTTTCAGCACCTGCCCGACACCGGTGATCGTGCCGCCCGTGCCCACCCCCGCGACGAAGAGATCGATCTCGCCGTTGGTATCGTTCCAGATCTCCTCGGCGGTGGTGCGGCGATGGATCGCCGGGTTCGCCGGGTTCCTGAACTGCTGCGGGATGATCGCACCGGGGATTTCCGCCACCAGCTCCTCGGCCTTGGCGATGGCGCCCTTCATGCCCTTTGCACCCTCGGTGAGCACAAGTTCCGCGCCGAGGAAGGCCAGCATCTTGCGGCGCTCGACCGACATGGTTTCCGGCATGGTGAGGATCAGGCGATAACCCTTGGATGCCGCGACGAACGCAAGCGCGATGCCGGTATTGCCGGAGGTCGGCTCGATGAGGACAGTCTTGCCCGGTGCGATGCGGCCCTCGGCCTCCAAGGCCTCGATCATCGAGACGCCGATGCGATCCTTGACCGAGGCGATGGGGTTGAAGAATTCGAGCTTCGCGACGAGACGCGCTTTCACGCCCTGGTCCTTCGCGAGGCGGGAAAGTTCCACCAGCGGCGTATCGCCGATTGTCTCGGTGATGCCTTGGTAGATGCGGCCGCGGCCCGGCTTGCTCGTCGCCATGGAAAATTCTCCTCTTTCTGCACCAAAACTAGGCATGGAAGAGAAGCGTCGCAACGCGAGCGGTTTTGCTATTTTGCGCGCAGATGGAGGGAATTTCCCTCAAGAACAAGGTTGAAACGGAAATCAGACCCCGGTGGAGCCGAATCCACCGCTGCCGCGCCCGGTTGCGCGGATTTCCGGCGCGGGAACGATCCGCAACTGCGTCACCGGTGCCACCACGCATTGCGCGATGCGCATGCCGCGCTTCACCGTGAAGGCCTCCTGCCCGAGATTGACCAGGATCACCTTCACCTCGCCGCGATAATCGCTGTCGATCGTGCCGGGGCTGTTGAGCACGGTGATGCCCGCCGAAAGCGCAAGGCCCGAGCGCGGCCGAACCTGCGCTTCCGTGCCGGACGGCAATTCGAAAACGAGGCCAGTGGGGATGAGCGCGCGCCCGCCGGGCGGAAGAACAACCGGATCATCCTCGGCCACGGCTGCGGCAAGATCGAACCCGGCGGCCTCCGCGCTCTGGTAGCCGGGCAGGGGCAGGCCTTCCGCATGGGGAAGCCGGGTGATCGCGAGGGTGAGCGCGTTCATGCAGGCCTCCCCTTCATGCGGGCCTCGCGAGCCTCTCCGCGAAACGCGCGATCAGCGCCGTCGCGACCTCGCCTTTGCCCATTTCCGGCAGGCTCTCGACGCCCTCCGGCGAGACAAGATGCACGCGGTTGCGATCCCCCCCCATCACGCCGGAAGCGGGGGAGACATCATTCGCCACGAGAAGGTCGCAGCCTTTCCGGGCGAACTTGGCTTTCGCGTGCTCCAGCACCTTCCCGGTTTCCGCCGCGAAACCCACGACGAGGCACGGCCGCTTCGAACCATGGCGCGAGATGCGCGCGAGGATATCCGGATTCTCGGTCAACTGAAGTGGCGGAATGGCATTGCCGTCCTTCTTGCGCTTCTCGGCCGATTCATCTGCGACGCGCCAATCCGCGACCGCCGCCGCGAAGATCGCGATGTCGGCCGGCAGCGCCTGTTCCACGGCCTCATCCATCTCGCGGGCGGTTTCCACGCGAATGGTGCGGATGCCGGCTGGCGCGGGAAGCGTCACCGGGCCGGAGACGAGGGTGACGCGCGCGCCGGAATCCCGCGCGGCTTCAGCCAGCGCATAGCCCTGCTTGCCGCTGGAGCGATTGGCGATGTAGCGCACGGGGTCGATCGGCTCATGAGTCGGCCCGGCGGTGATCAGCACATGCTTTCCCGCGAGCGGTTTCGGTGCGACCTCTCGCACGAAATGCGCTTCGATGGTCGCCAAAATCGCCGCCGGCTCGGCCATGCGGCCCGGACCATATTCCCCGCAGGCCATCTCGCCCTCATCGGGGCCGATGAAGGAGATGCCGTCGTCCCGCAAGGTCGCGATATTGCGCCGGGTCGCCGGGTTAAGCCACATCCTCACATTCATGGCAGGGGCCATCAGCACGGGCTTATCGGTGGCGAGAAGCGCGGTGGAGGCGAGATCATTCGCGAGGCCATGGGCCGCCTTCGCCATGAGGTCGGCGGTCGCCGGGGCCACCACCACGAGATCGGCCGAGCGGGAAAGCTCGATATGCCCCATCTCGATCTCGTCCGTCAGCGAGAACAGGGCGTCGTGCACCTTTTCCCCCGTCAGGCTCGCAAGCGTGAGGGGCGTCACGAATTCCGCACCGGCCTTGGTGAGGATGACACGGACATGGCCACCCGCCTTCCTGATGAGGCGCGCCAGCTCGGGGGTCTTGCAGGCCGCGATGCCGCCGCCGACGATCAGAAGAACGCGCTTGCCACTCAACATGCTCAGGCCTCCAAGGCGAGACTAGAGCATGATGTGTTCAGACGGAAGCACATCATGCTCTTATCTTTTTATTATCGCATGCTTTTTTGTGAAAAACCGGATTCGACTTTTTCACAGCATGCTCTAGAACGAAAACCGCGCCAGCGCGATGGCCAGCAGCGCCAGCGCGCCGGTCCAGGCGGCGATGGTCAGCGGCAGCATCAGCGGCGCGCGCGCGGGCGGCCTGTCGCGCGGTGTTTCCAGCGCAATGAGCAGGCGCTCGGCCCGCTCGGTGAGTTCCGGCAGGCGGCGCGCCGATTGCAGGATCGCACCGGCATCGCGCGCCAGCGCTTCGATGCGCCCGACGGGCCCGAGATGTCGCTCGATCCAGTCGCGGATCACCGGCTCGGCCGTCGTCCACATGTTGAAGGAGGGATCAAGCGAACGCGACACGCCCTCGACCACGACCAGCGTTTTCTGCAACAGCACGAGTTCCGTGCGTGTGGCCATGTCGAACAGGCCGGTGATTTCGAAGAGCAGGCTCAGAAGCTCCGCCATGGAGATTTCCGCCGCGTTGCGGCCATGGATTTTCTCGCCCACGGCACGCAGGGCCTGCGCGAAGGCTTCGACCGAATGGTAACGCGGCACATAACCCGCTTCGAAATGCACTTCCGCGATGCGCCGGTAATCGCGCGTGATGAAGCCGAACAGGATTTCCGCGAGGAAGCGCCGCTCGTTCTGGCCGAGGCGGCCCATGATGCCGAGATCCACTGCGACCAGTTTGCCGTCGCGCGTCGTGAACAGGTTTCCCTGATGCATGTCGGCATGGAAAAAGCCGTCGCGCAGGGCATGGCGCAGGAAGTTCTGCATCACGATGCGCGCAAGATCGACCCGGTCGATGCCGGCGGCCTCTATCGCCTTGATATCCGTGAGCTTGATGCCGTCGATCCAGTCCATCGTGAGAACGGTGCGGGCGGAATTCGCCCAATCCACGCGCGGCACGGAGAATTCGGGATCGTTCGCGGTGGCCTCGGCCATCTCGGAGAGTGCCGCGGCCTCGAAGCGGAGATCCATCTCGAGTTCGACCGTGCGCCTCAGCGTCAGCACCACATCATAGGGCTTGAGACGGCGCGCGGAGGGGATGAGGCGTTCGATAAGCTTCGCGACGAAGGCTTGCGCGGCGATGTCGCGCTGGAACAGTGCGGGGATGCCCGGACGCAACACCTTCACCGCTACGCGACGCAGCGAGCCATCCTCCAGCCGGATCTCGCCCTCATGGACCTGCGCGATGGAGGCGGCCGCGACCGCCGGCCCGAGCCGCGTGAAGTTTGCGGAAACCGGCTTGCCGAGGGCGGCCTCGATCTCGGCCTCCGCGATCGCCTGCGGGAAGGCGGGCATGCGGTCCTGCAGGCCTTCGAGATCCCGCGCAAGCGAGACACCCACGATATCCGGCCGCGTGGCGAGAAATTGTCCGAGCTTCACGTAGGAAGGGCCGAGGCGCGTGAGCGCGGCCATGATGCGCTCGGCACGACCCGCATCCGCACGGCGCGCGAGCAACCGCGCGAGCCAGAGACCGGGGCGGGCGAGTGCCGGCACGCGCTCGGGCGGCACAAGCGCCAAAACGCCTTCGCGCGTCAGCACATATCCGACGCGCGCGAGATGCAGGAGGTGACCGACGACTCCGAACACGCCGGCCTCAGAGCTTCCAGCCGGAATGGATATTCGCGATGCCGCCCGTGAGCGAACGATGCGAGACACGCGCGAAACCCGCCTCTCGGATCATCTCCGAGAAGGCATCGGGCCGCGGAAACTGGCGGATCGATTCCACGAGATAGCGATAGGGCTCGCCATCGCCCGTCACCAGTTGCCCGAGCGGCGGGATGACATTGAAGGAATAGGCATCATAGATCCGGTCGAGCACCGGCATCTCCACCGGCGCGAATTCGAGGCAGAGGAAACGCCCGCCGCGCTTGAGCACGCGATAGGCCTCATTCAGCGCCACCTGGATGCGCGGCACATTCCGGATGCCGAACGCGATGGTATAGCCATCAAAGCTGCGATCCTCGAAGGGCAGTTCCTCGGCATTGCCTTCCACAAAGGCGCAGCGATCGGCATAGCCGCCCTTCGCCGCACGCTCCTCGCCGACGCCCAGCATGGAGGCGTTGATGTCGAGGATGGTCACGGAAGTCGCCGGCCCGCCCGCATCGAGGATACGGAAGGCGACATCCCCCGTGCCTCCCGCGACATCGAGATGCCTGAACGGCGCGGTTTTCGGCGGGCGCAGCATCGCGATCAGCGTCGCCTTCCAGGCCCGATGCAGGCCGGCGGACATCAGGTCGTTCATGAGGTCGTAGCGCGAGGCGACCTTGTGGAACACATCATCGACCTTTGCCTGCTTTTCGCCGAGCGGCACAATGGTGAAGCCGAAATGCGTGGTTTCGCTGGCCTGCTGGCTCATGGTCCTGTCCTCACGCGCGCGAATGCTCGTGCATGGATTGTCGCGCGCGGATTGAATTGACATGCCGTGCTCTCATCTTGGGCAAAGCCATAGCGGAGCTTTGTGCGCCGCGCTATGGCGTTCGATCAAACGCGGCAAAGCGTCAAGAGGAGCAAACGAGCCCATGCCCGAATTGCCGGAGGTCGAAACGGTCCGTCGGGGGCTCGCGCCCGTGATCGAGGGCAGGACCATCGATACGGTGGAACTGCGCCGGCCGGATTTGCGGTTTCCGTTTCCCGATCGCTTCGCCCAGCGCCTCACCGGCGCGACGATTGGCCCTCTCGGGCGCCGCGCGAAATATCTGCTTCTGCCGCTCGCGACAGGCGAGACACTGATCCTCCATCTCGGCATGAGCGGTCGCGTTCTGATCGAGGCCGGCGGTGAACGCGAGCAACTCGGCGAATTCCATCACGAGCATGGTCGCCTCGCGGCGCATGACCACGTCTTGCTCCAGCTCTCCGGCGGGGTGCGGGTGATCTATCATGATGTGCGCCGCTTCGGTTTCATGCGGCTTGCCTCGACGGAAGCGCTGGAAACCGACCCCTTCATCGCGGAACTGGGGCCGGAGCCGCTCGGCAATGCCTTCCATGCCGAGCACCTCCTGAAGGTGTTCGCGGGTCGTGCCGTGCCGCTGAAATCCGCGCTCCTCGACCAGAAGAAGGTCGCGGGCCTCGGCAATATCTATGTCTGCGAGGCGCTCAATCGCTCCGGCCTGTCGCCTTATCGCGCCGCACGCAGCCTCACGGCATCGCAAGCCACGCGCCTCGTCAGTGAAATCCGCGCCGTGCTGCAAGAGGCGATCGCCGCCGGCGGTTCGACATTGCGCGATTTCCGCCATGAGGATGGTTCGCTTGGCTATTTCCAGCACAGTTTCCGCGTCTATGGCCGCGAAGGCGAGGCCTGCCCGATGCCGGGCTGCGGCGGCGCAATCGAGCGGCAGGTGCAATCCGGCCGCTCCACCTTTTTCTGTGCGATTTGCCAGATCTGAATGCAGGCCCCACTGGCCCACTGCCGCACTGGCCCACTGGCGCGCGCGTCGCGTGCGCGCTATCCCATGAGTCCAACCAGAACCGGAAAGGGAGCCGACCATGTCCACGGAGCCGTTGGGATACGAAACCATTCTTGTCGAGACCCATGGCCGGGTTGGCCTCATCCGCTTCAACCGTCCCCAGGCGCTGAACGCGATCAACCGGCAGCTTCTCGCAGATCTCGCCTGCGCGCTCGAGGGTTTCGAACGTGATCCGAAGATCGGCGCCCTCGTCATCACCGGCAACGAGAAGGCCTTCGCGGCCGGCGCGGATATCCGCGAGATGGCGCCTTACACCTATCCCGACACCTATCTCATGGATTTCGGCGCTTCGTCGGATCGTCTTGCGAAGGTGCGCAAACCCGTCATCGCGGCAGTGGCCGGCTTCGCGCTGGGCGGCGGCTGCGAGCTTGCCATGATGTGCGATTTCATCATTGCCGGCGAAAACGCGAAATTCGGCCAGCCCGAGATCAAGCTGGGTGTCATGCCCGGCTTCGGTGGCTCGCAGCGCCTCACACGCGCAGTGGGCAAGGCGAAGGCGATGGATCTCTGCCTCACCGGCCGCATGATGGATGCGGCGGAGGCCGAACGTTCAGGTCTCGTCTCGCGCATCGTGCCCGTGGACAAGCTCGTCGAGGAGGCGCTCGCGGCCGCAGCCACGATCGCCGATTTCGCGCCCTATGTGGCGATGCTGAACAAGGAGGCGGTGAACGCCGTCTTCGAAAGCACGCTCGCCGAGGGTATCCATATGGAGCGCCGCCTTTTCCAGCCGCTCTTTGGCACGGAAGCGCAGAAGGAAGGCATGGCGGCCTTCATCGAGAAGCGCAAAGCCCGATTCCACAAGGAGTGATGGTGCCTGATCCCGGCCTGGCGCTCGAGGTCCTCGCGCTTCTCGCCGCCGTGGCTTTCGTCGCCGGCTTCGTCGATGCCATCGCGGGCGGGGGCGGGCTGATCACCGTGCCTGCGCTGTTGATCGCGGGCGTGCCGCCGGTTCAGGCCATCGCCACCAACAAGCTGCAGGGCACGTTCGGGGTGCTCTCTTCCACCGCGGCCTTCCTGCGCGCCGGCGCGATTGAAAGACGCCTCGTGCTGCCGCTGGCTGGAGCAGCCTTCGCCGGAGGTATGTTCGGAGCCGTCGTGGCGACGCTCGCCCCGGTGGGCCTGCTTCGCATGATCATCCCCTTCATCCTGATCACCATCGCGATCTATATGCTGCTGACCCCAAAATTCGGCGATGGCGACGCGAAGTCTCGGCTCTCGCCGCTGGCCTTCGCAGGCTCGGTCGGCGTGACGATCGGCCTCTATGATGGCGTGTTCGGCCCTGGCGCCGGCACCTTCTATCTCATCGGGCTCATCCTGCTCTGCGGCTTCCCGCTGCTGAAGGCCACCGCGCATACGAAGCTGATGAATGCCGCCAGCAATCTTGGCGCGCTCGGCTTCTTCCTTGCCGCCGGGCATGTGCTGATCATTCCGGGCCTCGCGATGGGCGTGGCAGCGGCCGCCGGCGCATGGATCGGAGCGCGAACGGGCCTGAAACATGGCGCGCGGCTGATCCGGCCGTTGGTCATTCTCGTGTCGCTTGCCATGGCGCTGCGGCTGCTGCTGGACCCTGCCCATCCTTTTGCGGGGGCGATCCGGGGCACCCTCGGATTCTGATCGGCCAAGGCAGCGGATTCCGGTTGACCCATTGCGCCGATCGTGGCAAGGGACCCGCTCTTCGCGGCGGAGTTTCCTGAGCGCGAAAGCTTTTTTTCGTTCCTTCCGAAACGTTGAGGCGATGGCCTCCCGGTCCGGGATGGGATTTTCTTTCTCGGGTGTGGCTGGAACCACGCCTCACGAAACCGGAGACCGAGTATCCATGGCGAATACCAAGTCGGCCAAGAAGGCGGCGCGTCAGGCGCTTCGCCGTACGGAAGTCAACAAGTCGCGCCGCACCCGCATGCGCACTGCGATCCGCAAGGCCGAGGAAGCGATCACCGGGGCTGACGCCAACGTGGCTCTCAAGGCGCTCGAGGCGGCTCAGTCGCAACTGATGAAGGCCGCCCAGAAGGGCATCGTTCACAAGAATATGGCGGCCCGGAAGATCTCGCGCCTCTCGAAGAGGATCAAGGCTCTCGAAGTCTGATCCTTCCTTGCATTCATGCCTTTGAAGCGCGCTCTCTGGGGCGCGCTTTTTGTTGTTTTGCGCTTGCCTGCAGGTCTGGGTTGAGTGCCGTGCTCCCGGCCGCGTTTTCCGGCGTTTTGCTTCTCGTTTTCGCTTGCGCTCGCCCCCTGCCCTTCCATCCATCTGCCGGCCGCGCATGAGAAGAATTGTTCTTACAATGGGTTAAAGGGCAAGACCAATTTCGGCATGCCGGAAGGCTCCATCCGGAGAAACGGGGCGTGAAAATGTTTCGATATCGAAATGAATCGAGCGGTTCTTGGTTAACCAGGGGATTCAAAGGCGGGAATCAAACACTTGTCACCGCCCGGAAGGTGCCCCGTGCGGCGGCCATTCATCCGGGTCGATCGAGGCGCCCCACAACCCGCTGGAAGACGCTTGCCAAGCCACCGCTGAGCCGGTTAATCAAACCTTAACGCCGGGCCGGAGTTGAAACTAGAGGAGCAACTCCAGTGAATGTCCGGCATATGGCGCGAAGAATAGAGGTAGGGGGAAAACTGTGCCGAACCGATCGATAGTCCTGTTCGGAACGCGGTTGGAGTTATCCCACGCCTATCCCGGCAGCTCATCTGTCCCTTGACGCGGCCTTAAGGTCCGAAAGCGTTTCGCTTCTCTCAAAGATCGTTTGGACCGCCGGGTTTTTTACTGAAAACCGGATTGGCGGGTTCGTCTTCCTGATAACCCTGCGGAAAAGCAGCGGAGAATACGATGTTCAAGCCAACGGAAGATGGACGTTTCGGCCGGGATGCATCGCCTGTCCCGGCGATCGCGCTGTCTGCGCTTGCCCTCGGCTGGGATCGCGTCCAGCGCCGCCTCAGGGCGGAACTCGGCGAAGATGTCTTCGCCAGTTGGTTCAAGTGCCTTGAGCTTGCGGGAGGCTCGGCCGACCAGATTCAGCTTTCGGTTCCGACCAAATTCCTGAAAAACTGGATCCAGCAGCATTACCTCGAGCGCATTGCCTCGCATATCGCGCAGGAAATGCCAGGCATTGCCCGCATCTCCATCGTGATGCGGGCGACCGGCAGCGCGGCGGGCGCTGGCCGTCAGGACATGGCGTCCCCGGCAACGGCGGCGCGCAAACCGGCAGCCGAGCCGCAGCCGAAGCCGGCGATGGCCATTGCGCGCCGCGAGGAGGTGCCAATCGCGCCTGAAGCCGACAATCAGGTGGGCTCGCCGCTTGATCGCCGCCTTATGCTCTCCAGTTTCCAGGTCGGCCGTTCGAACATCATGGCGCATGCCGCCGCGATGCAGATCGTGCAGGCGAAACCCGCCGAGATGCCGGTGTTCAACCCGCTCTTCGTGCATGCCAATGTGGGCCTGGGCAAAACGCATCTGCTGCAAGGCGCGGCGCAGGCCATCGAGGCCTCGGGGCGTCGCGTGCTCTATCTCACGGCCGAGCGCTTCATGTATGGCTTTGCGGCCTCGCTGAAGGCGCAGACGGCCCTGGCCTTCAAGGAACAGCTGCGCGGCATCGACGTGCTGGTGATCGACGATGCGCAGTTCCTGCACGGCCCCAAGAGCCAGCAGGAATTCTGCCACACGCTCAATGCCCTGATCGATAGCGGCAAGCAGGTCGTCGTGGCGGCCGATCGTCCGCCGACCGATCTCGAAGGCCTTGATGAGCGGGTTCAATCGCGCCTTGCGGGCGGGCTCGTCGTGGAGATCGGCGCGCTGGATGAAGCCTTGCGCGTGAACATTCTCGAGGCACGCATTGCGGCGGCGAAGCTTCTGCACCCGGGTTTCGAGGTGTTGCCGGATGTCGTGGCCCATGTCGCCCGCCTCATCACCACCAACGGGCGCGATCTCGAAGGCGCGGTGAACCGGCTTCTGGCCCGCGCGACTCTCACCGGCGGCATGCTGGATGTCGCGACCGCCGATGAGGCGATCCGTGATCTCGTGCGCCATCGCGAGCCGAAACGCGTGAAGATCGAGGATATCCAGCGCCTCGTCGCGAACCACTATAATGTCAGCCGCGCGGATATCCTGTCTTCCCGCCGGACGGCGACCGTGGTGCGCCCGCGCCAGATCGCGATGTATCTCGCGAAATCGCTCACATTGCGCTCGCTGCCGGAGATCGGCCGGCGCTTCGGCGGGCGCGATCACACCACGGTCCTGCATGCCGTGCGCAAGATCGAGGGCATGGTGGTCAAGGATCAGGAACTCGCGACCGAGATCGATCATCTCAAGCGCATGTTGCAGGAATAATCCGCATTTGCTGGGGAAGCCGTGCGGGCATACAGCTCCCGCGCTTGCGCTTTTGGCGCCAACCGTCCATCGTTTCACGCAGTCTCGACAGCCGGGCGGGCCGCATGGCGGCGATTCGTCCGGACGATGGAACCCGACGGATACGTTTGCGATGAAGGTTACGGTTGAACAGGCCGCGTTGCTCAAGGCCCTCGGTCACGTCCACCGCGTGGTGGAGCGGCGGAACACCATCCCGATCCTGGCCAATGTGCTGCTGCTTGCCTCGGATGGCCAGCTCGCGCTGAAGGCGACCGACCTCGATATCGATATCGTTGAAACCATCGCGGCGAATGTGACGCAGGAAGGCACAACCTCCGTGCCCGCGCATGTGCTGCATGATATTGTGCGCAAGCTGGCCGATGGCGCGCAGGTCAGCCTCGAGCAGGATGGGCAGGCCGGTCAGGTGACCTTGCGCTCGGGTCGTTCGCGCTTCAGCCTGCAGACCCTGCCGGAAAGCGATTTCCCCGATCTTGCGCCGGGTGAGATGAGTCACAGGTTCGATGTGGCGGCGGCCGATCTGCGCCTGCTGATCGAAAAGACGCAGTTCGCCATCTCGACCGAGGAAACCCGCTATTACCTCAATGGCATCTATCTGCATGTCATCGACGGCAAGCTGCGCGCGGTTGCGACCGATGGCCATCGTCTCGCTTTGGCGGATGTTGCCGCGCCGACTGGTGCCTCTGGCATGCCGGGCGTGATCGTGCCGCGAAAGACCGTGTCGGAACTGCTGAAGCTTGTCTCGGAGGCCAGCGACGCCGTCACGGTCGAACTCTCCAGCGTGAAGGTCCGCGTCAGCACCGGTGCGGTCGTTCTTACCTCGAAGCTGATCGACGGCACCTTCCCGGATTACCAGCGCGTTATTCCGCAGCGGAACGACAAGCTGATGATCGTGGAGCGCGAGGAATTCGCGCGTTCGGTGGATCGCGTCTCCACCATCTCCAGCGAGCGCGGTCGCGCGGTGAAATTTGCCCTTGGCGATGGAAAGCTGACACTTTCCGTGCACAATCCGGATGCGGGGCAGGCGACGGAAGAGCTCCTGGTCGATTACGAGGCGAGCCCGCTCGAGATCGGTTTCAATGCACGCTATCTCCTTGATATCGTGAGCCAGCTCGAGGGCGACACTGCTTTGGTGAAGCTGTTTGATTCCGGCTCGCCGACCTTGATCCAGGATCGGGAGGGCGCGGCCAGCCTCTATGTGCTGATGCCCATGCGCGTGTGAGTGCGCCCGCTTTTCGCGTCGAGATGCCCGGGCGCAAGCCAGGCCCGCTCATCCGCCGCCTGCGCCTCACGGATTTCCGCTGCTATGCCAGCCTCGATTTTGCCGTGCCCGCGCGGCTCCTGGCACTGGCGGGGCCCAATGGCGCGGGCAAGACCAATATTCTCGAAGCCCTGTCGCTGCTCGGTCCGGGCCGTGGATTGCGCCGCGCACAGCTCGCCAGCATGGCGCGGAAATCTGGCTCGGGCGCCTTCGCCATCCATGCCGAGGGCGAGGGGCGGCTTGGCGATGTCGCGCTCGGCACGGCGATGCAGCCGGGCGAGCCGGGGCGGATCTGCCGCATCGATCGCGAGCCTGTGCCCGGTGCCAGCCGCTTCCTCGATCATCTCGGCCTTCTCTGGCTCACGCCGGATCAGGACGGCCTGTTCCGTGGATCGGCGGGGGATCGGCGGCGTTTTCTGGATCGCCTCGTGCTCGCAATCGACCCTGACCATGCGAGCCGCGCGAGCGCTTATGAGAACGCGCTGCGCCATCGCAATCGCCTGCTCGAGGATGAGCGCGCCGATGCGCAATGGCTTGATGCCATCGAGCGCGAAATTGCGGAAATCGGCACGGCTCTTGCGGCGGCACGGCGCGAAACCGTGATCCGGCTCGATGTGATGGGCCGCGCGGATGCCACGATCATTGCGCCTTTCCCTTTCGCGATCCTCCGCCTTGAAGGCGATGTCGAGGAACGCCTCGCGCAGGAGAAGGCCGGCGCGGTCGAGGATTGGTTCCGGGCTGCCCTGCGTGACAATCGCTGGCGCGACCGGCAGGCCGGGCGCACATTGATCGGCCCGCAGGCGAGCGATCTCGTGGTGTCGCATGGCCCGAAAGGCGAGGAAGCCGTTTTCTGCTCCACGGGCGAGCAGAAGGCGTTGCTCATCGGGCTCATTCTGGCGCAGTCCCGGCTGATCGCGCAGGTCCGGGGCGAGCCGCCGATCCTGCTGCTCGATGAAATCGCCGCGCATCTCGACGAGAGCCGCCGCGCAGCACTTTTCGCCATGCTCGACGGCCTTGGCACGCAGGCCTTCATGACCGGAACCGATCGCGCGTTGTTCGAGGCCCTACCGCCGGGCGGTTTGTGCTGTGCGGTCCACGATGGCAAGGTGGAGCCTCTTCGCTGAACTCCGGAATGGCCGTCATGTCCCTCACTGCCTTTTTCATTTTTGTCTCGGTCTATGCGATTGCGGTGGCGACCCCCGGTCCCGGCGTCGCCGCCGTTGTCGCCCGCACCCTGGGGCGCGGCATGAATGGCGCATTACCGTTCGTGATGGGTTTCGTCGTGGGCGATCTTGTCTGGTTCGTTGCCGCCGCGGCGGGGCTTTCGGTGCTGGCCAAGACCTATGCATCGCTCTTCGTCGCGCTGAAATATGCGGGCTGCGCCTATCTCGTCTTCATCGCGATCCAGCTCTGGCGTTCGGAACCGGTCCTGCCGGAAGCGGGCGCCGCACCCTCGGCGGAGAGCGGGTCGGCGGCTTTCCTCGGATCGCTGTTTCTCACCCTTGGCAATCCGAAGGTGATGGTCTTCTTCCTCTCGATCATGCCTTTGGTGGTCAAACCGGAGGAGATTTCGCTCTTCGTGGGCGTGGAACTCGCGGTCACGATCGGATTGGTGATCTCCGGCATCATGCTCGGCTACATGCTGCTCGCGAACCGCGCGCGGCGGATGTTCCGCTCGAAGAAGGCGATCTCCACCATCCAGAAGGTCAATGCCGGGGTGCTCGCCGGTGCGGCCGCCGTGATTGCCACGCGATAGGCTCTGATCCGGTGGATTGGCGAGCTGCATGAGGGTCTCCGCGCGTGCATGCGCGCACGTGAGGGGCTATGTTTGCCCATCCGATTCGTGGAAAGGCCTCCCCTTCGATGACCAGCCCTGAAACGCTCGAACCCGTCGATCCCTCGCAGGCCTATGGCGCGGACTCGATCAAGGTGCTCAAGGGCCTCGACGCGGTGCGCAAGCGGCCAGGGATGTATATCGGCGACACCGATGACGGCTCGGGCCTGCATCACATGGTCTACGAGGTGGTCGACAACGCCATCGACGAGGCGCTGGCGGGGCATGCCGATCTCGT
>JADCCH010000058.1 GCA_020252865.1 Methylobacterium sp. | reverse complement strand
TCATCATCGCGCGGGATCGCCGCGCGGGGGCTAGAATGGCCATCGAACAGGGAGCGAGCGTGCTGGTGCTCGATGATGCGCTGCATAACCCGCATCTTGAGAAGGATTTCACCCTTGCGGTGGTCGATGGCGGCGCTGGCTTCGGAAACGGGTTCTGCCTGCCGGCGGGCCCCCTGCGCGCGCCGGTCGAGCCCATGCTCGCGCAGACCGATGCCATTCTGATGATTGGCGCGGATCAGCACCATGTCGCGGTGGAATTGCGCGGGGTGCCGATTTTCGCCAGCGCCATCGTCGCGGCCGATCCGCGCATCGCGGAAGCTTTGCGAAAGAAGCGCGTGCTCGCCTTCTGCGGCATCGGCCGGCCGGAGAAATTCGCGGAAACGCTGCGGGAGATCGGCGCGGAAATCGTCCGCTTGCGCGCCTTCCCCGATCACCACGCCTTCACGGAAAGCGAGGCCTCGGCCTTGCTTTCGGAGGCCGGGAAACTGGGTGCCACGCTCGTCACCACCGAGAAGGATTCGATGCGCCTCACCGGCGGCCCGGCGCGGGAAAAGCTGAGGGAGGCGGCAACGGTTCTGCCGGTCTCGGTGCCCTTGCCGGACGCCCTGCTGGCCGCGATCTATCGCGCGGTCGATTCCTCGCGCAAACGCGTCAGCACGGCCTCGGGGCTCGAATAGGCCTCCTGCCGCTCCGCGCTCCAGTAGCACAGGTCATCGAGCTGGATGGGATTGCCCGTCACGCCGCAACGCACGAACGTGCCCTGCCGGATGATCCGGTAGTCACTGTTCGAATATTCGAGCACGGCTTCTGTGCCGAGTGCTGGGGGGCGCAGCATGGTGGGCTCCTTACCGGCCTGTTCCTACTTGGTTTCGGGCCCGTTTTTCAAGTCGCCATCCGGCGGTATCAGAAAAGGCTGCCTTGGCCGCCACCGCCCGGCTTGGCCGGTTTCGCCAGGCGCGGGGCGGGTTTCAGCGCCTCGCCATCCGCCGGCAGCGCATCGATGCGGCCATCGGCGAATTCCAGCGTGAGGCGCGTGGCACTGGCTGCGCGCGCCCGGCTGGGAACCGCCTTCCCCGCCTCGTCGAACACCACGGCGAAGCCGCGCGCGAGGACTTTCTGGTAGCTCAAGGCATTGAGAAGCTGGCCGGCTTTGTGAACCTGATCATGTTTCCGACGCCATGCAATTTCAGGGGCTGCTCGCAGGCGTTGAGCCAAACTTTCCAGCCGCCCCCTCCCCTGCGCCGCCTCCTTCCGCGATTGCCCGATGCGGTTCGCGAAGGCGCGGACGAGGCGTTCCGAAAGCTGAACGCGACGCTCTTTCATCCGCTGCTGCTGGCGCGCAAGCACCTCCGGCAGGCGGCGCTTCAGGCCATCGAGCCGCTCGCGCTGGCGGGCGAGACGCGCCTCGGGCTTCTGTGCCGAGAGGCGCCGCGCAAGCGCAGAAAGCGCGAGCTGGCGCTTGCCGGCCATCGTCTCGCGCACCCGGTCGCGCTTCAAGCTCGCGAGGTCGAGCCGCTGGCGTGGCGTTTCGATGAGCCTCTGTGCATCCGGCAAGGCGCGCAAGAGCCCCGCGAGATCGCGCCCGGCGCGATCCCTGAGGCGCAGCACCTGTCCCAAGAGGCGCGAGCCTCTGTCACGCACAGCGTGGAGCAGATCGGCCCGCACGGGCACCACCATCTCTGCGGCAGCCGTCGGCGTGGGCGCGCGGACATCCGCGACCTGATCGAGCAAGGTCCAATCCGTTTCGTGACCGATGGCCGAGACGAGCGGAATCTCGCTCATCGCAGCCGCGCGCACCACGATCTCCTCGTTGAAGCTCCAGAGGTCTTCCAGCGAGCCGCCTCCGCGCGCGACGATCAGCACGTCGGGCCTCGGAATGCGGCCGCCCGGCTCGATGGCATTGAAGCCGCGGATCGCGGCCGCAACCTCCTCGGCCGAGCCGTCGCCCTGCACGCGCACGGGCCAGAGAATGACCTTTCGGGGAAAGCGGTCGCTCAGCCGGTGGATCATGTCGCGAATCACCGCGCCCGTGGGCGAGGTCACGATGCCGATGACCTGCGGCAGGAAGGGCAGGAGCTGCTTGCGCGCGGCCTCGAACAATCCCTCCGCCGCGAGCTTGCGGCGGCGCTCCTCCAGCAGGGCCATGAGCGCGCCGATACCCTCCGGCTCGATCGCTTCCACCACGATCTGGTAGGTTGATTTGCCCGGAAAAGTGGTGATGCGACCGGTGGCGATCACCTCCAGCCCCTCTTCGGGCCGGAATTTCAGCTTTCCGAACACGCCTTTCCAGATCACCGCGTCGATCCTGGCATTCTGGTCCTTGATCGAGAAATAGACATGCCCACTCGAATGCGGGCCGCGATAGCCCGAGATTTCGCCGCGCAGGCGCACCTGCCCGAAGGCATCCTCGATGGTGCGTTTGAGGGCTCCGGCGAGATCGGAAACCGAGTATTCGGGGGCGTTGGTGAGCAGATCCGTCATGCGATCCGGAGTGTAGAGATTGCGCAGCCCGGATGCTACAGCAGCCCGCGATTGGCCACAGCGAAAGGGTTTGACGATGCGGGTTCTGTTGCTGGGGAGCGGCGGGCGCGAACATGCCCTGGCCTGGGCCATCGCCCGGAGCCCGCTTTGCGGAAAGCTCTTCATCGGCCCCGGCAATCCCGGCATGGCGGCACTCGGAACACTCGTGCCGCTGAAGCTCGATGACCATGCGGGCATCATCGCCTTCGGACAGGAAAACGGGATCGACCTCGTGGTGGTCGGCCCGGAAGCACCACTGGTCGCCGGGCTGGCGGACGTGCTCATCGCCGCGGATATGCGCGTCTTCGGGCCATCGAAGGCAGCGGCGCAGCTTGAGGGCTCGAAGGATTTCACGAAATCCGTGGCCGTGGCGGCGAACGCGCCGACGGCGGCCTATCGCACCTTCACGAGCCTCGCTCCGGCGGTTTCATATGTGCGAGAGCAGGGCGCGCCGATCGTCGTGAAATATGATGGCCTGATGGCCGGCAAGGGCGTCACCGTCGCCGAGACGATCGGTGAAGCGGTGGACGCGCTCGAAACGCTTTATGCCAGCGAGCCCGCCGCGCGCGTCGTCATCGAGGAATGCCTCACCGGCGAGGAAGTGAGCTATTTCTGCCTTGTCGATGGTGAAACGGTGCTGCCTTTCGGCGCGGCGCAGGATCACAAGCGCGCGATGGATGGCGACAAGGGGCCGAATACGGGCGGAATGGGCGTCTATTCCCCAGCGCCCGTTTTCACCGTCGATATGGAACGGCGCGCGCTCGACGAAATCGTGAAGCCCGTCGCCCGCGAGATGGTGGCTCGCGGCATGCCCTATCGCGGCATTCTCTTCGCGGGGCTGATGATCACGCCAACCGGGCCGAAGCTCATCGAGTTCAACTGCCGCTTCGGCGATCCCGAATGCCAGGTGCTGATGCTGCGCCTTGAGGACGATGTGTTGCCGATGCTCGATGCCGTCGCTCATGGGTCGCTTGCCGGTGTGACGGCCCGTTTCAAGCCGGAAAGCGCGGTGGGCGTGGTGATGGCCACGAAGGGCTATCCCGGCGGCTACCCCACGGGGACGCCCATTGGCGGGCTGGAAGCGGCCGCCGCGATGCCCGGCGCGACCGTGTTCCATGCCGGCACCAGGCTCCTTGATGGGAGGCCGGTTTCCGCCGGTGGTCGCGTGCTCAC
>JADCCH010000057.1 GCA_020252865.1 Methylobacterium sp. | reverse complement strand
CTTCCCGCGCGTGACTGATCTCATCGTGCGGGATGACCTCATCGAGCGCAACCCGGCGGAAGAGCCCGGCAAGCCTGTGGGTGACCTCACCAGGGAGCCGCTGGCCTTCCCGGCGGAGCGTGATCTGCGCCTGCAGAACCTCGCGCGGGGCGATGAAGGCTTCCTGCTGGCGCTCGGCTATTCCACCCAGCGGGGCTATGGCCGCAACCACCCCTTCGTGGGCGAAATCCGCATGGGCGAGGTCGAGGTCGGATTCGAGATCCCCGAGCTGGGTCTCACGCTGTCGCTTGGCGAGGTGACGCTCACCGAATGCCAGATGGTGAACCAGTTCAAGGGTTCGCTGACCGAGCCTTCGAAGTTCACGCGCGGCTACGGGCTCAGCTTCGGCCATTGCGAGCGCCGCGCCATGTCGATGTCGCTGGTCGATCGCGCGTTGCGGGCCGGCGAACTCGGCGAGGAGCGCACCAGCCCCGCGCAGGACGAGGAATTCGTGCTCTCGCATTCCGACAACATCCAGGCGACCGGCTTCGTCGAGCACCTGAAACTGCCCCATTACGTCGATTTCCAGGCCGAACTCGCGCTGCTCCGGCAGATGCGCCGCGAACTCGATTCACGCGCAAACACCCACCCGGAGGCCGCGGAATGAGCCGGACAGCCGAAAACTATCGCGGATACAACTTCGCCTATCTCGACGAGCAGACGAAAAGGATGATCCGCCGCGCGATCCTCAAGGCGATCGCCATCCCCGGCTATCAGGTGCCCTTCGCCAGCCGCGAAATGCCCATGCCCTATGGCTGGGGCACCGGTGGCGTGCAGGTGACCGCCGCGATCCTCGGCCCCTCGGATGTGCTGAAAGTGATCGATCAGGGCGCGGATGACACCACGAATGCGGTCTCCATCCGCCAGTTCTTCGAGAAGACCGCGGGCGTGGAAACCACCACGCAAACCGAGAAGGCGACCGTCATCCAGACCCGCCATCGCATCCCCGAGGCGAAGCTTCAGGGCCATCAGGTGCTGGTCTACCAGGTGCCGATTCCCGAGCCCCTGCGCTTTCTCGAGCCGCGCGAGACCGAGACCCGCACGCTGCATGCCCTTGCCGAATACGGCCTGATGCATGTGCGGCTCTACGAGGATATCGCGCAGCACGGACACATCGCGAAGACCTATGCCTACCCGGTGCTCGTGGCGGATCGCTACGTGATGGACCCCTCGCCCATCCCCAAATTCGATAATCCGAAGATGGATGATTGCGCGGCGTTGCAACTCTTCGGTGCAGGGCGCGAGAAGCGGATCTACGCCATCCCGCCGCATACCAGGGTGGTGAGCCTCGATTTCGAGGATCACCCCTTCGAGGCAACGAAATTCGACCAGCCCTGCGCCCTTTGCGGCGCGACCGACAGCTATCTCGACGAGGTGATCACGGATGATCGCGGCGGGAGGATGTTCGTCTGCTCCGACACCCATCATTGCGAAACGCGCCGCGCCGAGGGCCATCTTGGCCCTCTCGGCATGCCCATGACGGAGGCTGCCGAATGACCGATCTTGCCGCTTCCCCGCTTCTCGTGGCCGAGGGGCTTTCGAAATTCTACGGCCTGCGCATCGGCTGCCGGAATGTGAGCTTCGCGCTGCAGCCCGGCGAGGTGCTGGCGATCGTGGGCGAATCCGGTTCGGGAAAAACCACGCTGCTGAACCTGCTTTCGGGCCAGCTCCCGCCTGATTCCGGCGCGGTGCGCTACCGCATGCGCGATGGCGAAACGAAAAACCTGCTCGCTCTCACCGAGGCCGAGCGGCGCTTCCTCGCACGCACCGATTGGGGATTCGTGCATCAGGATGCACGCAATGGCCTGCGAATGGGCGTTTCCGCCGGGGGCAATATCGGCGAGCGTCTGATGGGTGTGGGCGATCGGCATTACGGCCGCATCCGCGAGACGGCGCAGGGATGGCTCGAGCGCGTCGAGATCGACACCTCCCGCATCGACGACAAGCCGACGCAATTCTCCGGCGGCATGCGCCAGCGCCTGCAGATCGCGCGCAATCTCGTCACGCATCCGCGCCTCGTCTTCATGGATGAACCGACCGGCGGGCTCGATGTCTCGGTGCAGGCGCGCCTGCTCGATCTCATCCGCGGCCTCGTGGCCGATCTTGGCCTCGCGGTGGTGCTGGTCACGCATGATCTCTCGGTCGCGCGGCTCCTCTCGCACCGTATCCTCGTGATGAAGGACGGCCATGTGATCGAGGCGGGCCTGACGGATCGCGTGCTCGATGATCCGCAGGAGGCCTACACCCAGCTCCTTGTCTCGTCCGTTCTCGCCGCGTGAGGGCCATGATGAACCCTGTTCTGCAAGTCTCCGGCCTTACGAAGGCGTTTCACCTGCATCTCCACGGCGGCAAGCACCTGCCGGTGGTGGAGGGCGTGGATTTCGGTGTTCATGGGGGTGAATGCGTCGTGCTCGGCGGTCCGTCAGGAGCCGGCAAATCCTCCATCCTCAAGGCGATCTACGGGAATTATCTCGCGAGTTCCGGCGCGATCATCCTCGATGATGGCGAGACGAGGGTGGATGTGGTCACCGCCTCGCCAGGCGCGATCATTGCGCTCAGGCGCCACACCATGGGCTATGTCAGCCAGTTCCTGCGTGTCATTCCGCGCGTGCCGGCGCTGGAAATCGTAGCCGAAGCGGCGCGTGCCGCAGGGTTCTCACCCGATGAGGCCCGCGAGCGCGCGGGCCTGCTTCTGGCGCATCTCAACCTGCCGGAACGCCTCTGGAACCTGCCGCCGGCCACCTTCTCCGGCGGCGAGCAGCAGCGCGTGAACATCGCGCGCGGTTTTGCCGGCAAGCATCGCCTCCTGATCCTCGATGAGCCGACCGCCTCGCTCGATGCCGTGAACCGCGAAGCCGTCATCGGCCTCATCGCCGAAAGAAAGGCGCAAGGCACGGCCTTCCTCGGCATTTTCCACGATGCGGAAGTGCGTGAGCGCGTGGCGGATCGCATCCTCGATGTCACGCGCTTCTCGCCGGGGAAGGAGATCGCGGCATGAATATCGAGAGAAAAGGGAGCGCCGAGATCCAGCCCATCCGCAAGACGAAGCTCTCCGAGACGCCGCTTGTTCATCCGACCGCCGACGTGCGCAACACCGCGCTTGGCCGCTACACCGAGATTTATGAGCGCTGCAGCATCAGTGACAGCACGATCGGCGATTATTCCTACGTCGTGCGCGATGGCGAGATCTGGTGCGCGACCATCGGCAAGTTCGTGAACATCGCCTCGCATGCGCGCATCAACGCGCCGAACCATCCGACATGGCGCGCGACGCTCCACCACTTCACCTACCGCGCCGAGAATTACTGGCCGGATGCCGAAGCCGAGGCCGGGTTCTTCGCGTGGCGGCGCGAGCATGCCGTGACCATCGGGCACGATGTCTGGCTCGGCCATGGTATCACCATCCTGCCGGGCGTGACGGTGGGCAATGGCGCGGTCATCGGTGCCGGTGCGGTCGTGAGCCGCGATGTCGAGCCCTACATGATCGTCGGCGGCGTGCCCGCGAAGCCCATCCGCCGCCGCTTCTCCGAGGAAATCGCCGCCCGGCTCGAAAAGCTGGCCTGGTGGGACTGGAGCCATGCACGACTGCGGGCGGCCCTGGAGGATTTCCGCACGCTTTCCATCGAGGCCTTCCTCGACGCCCACGAACACGAGCCCCAGGAGGTTTCAGGATGAGCGAGACACTCGTTTTTGCCAATGCCGAGATTGTCACGGCCGACCAGCAGTTCCGCGGCTATGTTGTGGCGCAGGATGGCCGCATCGTGGAGATCGGCGAGGGCCGGGCCCCCGAGCGCGGCATGGATTTCGATGGTGATTTCCTGCTGCCGGGCCTCGTGGAACTGCACACGGACCATCTGGAAGTGCATTTCATGCCCCGCCCGAAGGTGGAATGGCCCGCCGTCTCGGCCGTGCTCGCCCATGATGCGCAGGTGATCGGCGCCGGCATCACCACCGTGTTTGATGCCTTGCGCGTGGGCAATGATTACGACGACGAGAAGTTCGGTGCCCGCATGAAGAAGCTTGCTGAAGCGATCACCACCGCCAAGGGTGCGGGCCTGACACGCGCCGAGCATTTCGTGCATCTGCGCTGCGAAATCTCGTGCGCGGATGTGGTCGACGAGATGCAGCCCTTCCTCGCTGATCCTCAATTGAAGCTTG
>JADCCH010000056.1 GCA_020252865.1 Methylobacterium sp. | reverse complement strand
CTCCTCGCTGTTTCCGGTGTCGTTCATTGCGAAAAGCGAAGTCGGGACATGGCCGGTCGTGCGCACGCTGGCGCGCCTGCAGCGATCGATCTTCGTCGAGCGCGAACGGCGCGCGAAGACCGCCGCCGTGAATGCCGCGATTGCCGAGCGCATCGCCAACGGCGATGCGATGGTGCTTTTCGCGGAAGGCACGACGAGCGATGGCCTGCGCGTGCTCCCGTTCCGCTCCGCCCTTCTCGGCGCCGCACAGGCCGCGACCGCCGATGCGGGCGAAGCCGTGCTCCAGCCGCTTGCCATCCGCTACACCCATCGAGGGGGATTACCGCTTGATCGCGCGGAGATGCCTCACCTCGCCTGGCACGGCGACATGGATCTCGCGCCCCATCTCGCCGGCATTCTCGCCGGGCCGGGCATTACCGTGCGCGTGAGCCTGCCGGAGGCTTTGCCGGTCAACGGCGCGCAGAATCGCAAGGAAACCGCGAGATTGCTCGAAACGCGGGTGCGATACGCCTTTTCGGGCGAGGCGCGCCCTTCCCGACCGGCTGAATTGCCGCTAGAGGAGCAGCATGACGGAACAATTCCCGCCCGATAACCCTGAACGGAGCGCCAAGCGCGCGCACATCAAGTCGTTCGGCTGCCAGATGAATGTCCATGACGCGGAACGCATGGCGGATCTCCTCGCGCGCGAAGGCTATGAGGCGACCGAGAACGCGGATGACGCCGATCTCGTGATCCTCAATACCTGTCATATCCGCGAGAAGGCCGCCGAGAAGGTCTATTCGGAAATCGGTCGCTTGCGCGTGCGGAAGGAAGAGCGCGCGCACCAGGGCAAGGAAACGCTCATCGCGGTGGCGGGATGCGTGGCGCAGGCCGAGGGCGGCGAGATCATCCGCCGCGCGCCGACGGTCGATCTCGTGGTGGGGCCGCAGAGCTATCATCGCCTGCCGGACCTGTTGAAGGATGCGCGCGGCAGGAAGACCATCGACACGGATTTCCCGGACGAGGACAAGTTCGCCCACCTGCCCCTGCCCTCGAAGAAGCGGTTGCAGGTGCGCGGCCCCTCGGCCTTTCTCACAGTGCAGGAGGGCTGCGACAAGTTCTGCTCCTTCTGCGTCGTGCCTTTCACGCGTGGTGCGGAGCTTTCGCGCCCTGTCGAGGCCGTGCTTGCGGAGGCGCGGAACATGGCGGAAGCGGGCGTGAAGGAGATCATGCTGCTCGGCCAGAATGTGAACGCCTATCACGGTGTCGCGCCGGACGGCTCGGTCTGGGGTCTCGCGAGGCTGTTGGAATCGCTCTCGGAGATCGATGGCCTCGCGCGCCTGCGCTATGCCACGAGCCACCCGCGCGACATGGATGAGGCGCTGATCCTCGCCCATCGCGATCTGCCGAAACTGATGCCTTATCTGCATCTGCCGGTTCAGGCGGGCTCGGATCGAATCCTCCAGGCGATGAACCGCAAACACAAGGTGGCGGATTACCTCCGCATCATCGAGCGCGTGCGCAACCTTCGGCCGGATATCGCGATCACCTCGGATTTCATCGTGGGTTTCCCCGGCGAAACCGATGCGGATTTCGAGGATACGATGCGCCTCGTGCGCGAAGTCGGCTTCGCGACGGCCTATTCGTTCAAATATTCCGCGCGGCCCGGCACCAAGGCGGCGGAAGCCGGGGATGCGGTGCCGGAAGCGGTGAAGACCGCGCGCCTCCATGCCCTGCAGGCCCTGCTCATGGAACAGCAGAACGCGTTCAATGCCGGCATGATCGGCAGGACCGTATCGGTTCTCTTCGAGAAGCCCGGCCGACACGCGGGGCAGGTTGCGGGAAAATCTCCGTATCTTCAGGCGGTTCACGTGGATATCCCCAAGGGGGGCGAAATTTCCGCCTGGCTCGGCCGGATTGCGGATGTGCGAATCACCGAACTTCGTTCAAACTCGCTGCATGGGGAGATCGTCTCGCCCCTGGGCGAGGCCGACCGGGGAGGATGGGCCGCTTGAATTTCCGCCTCAGCGAGCCTTCAAGGCTTGCGGCTTCGGTGGAAGCCGCGCTCGATGGTGTCGAGGAAAGCTTGACGCTGGACGATAACCGCGCCGCGGTGCTTCTCGTCGGCAATTACGATCAGAACATCGCCCATCTCGAGCGACGGCTGAACGTGCTGGCCCATGTCAACGGAAACCAGATCCGCCTGCGCGGCTCCCGCGATGCCGTGAACCATGCCCGCCTCGTGATCGAGAATCTCTATGCGGCTGTCCGCAAGGGTCGCACCGTCGGGGTGGGCGATGTCGATGGCGCGATCGAGGAGACGGCGCTCCAGCGCGCGCTCTTCCCGGTGAAAAGCGAACAGCCGGCGGATGCGAGCAAGACCGCGCAGCAGGGCTTCGGCCATGTCGCCACGCGCAAGCGTGGACCCGTGAAGGCGCGCAACGCCGCTCAGGATGCCTATCTGCGCGTGCTCGCGCGGCATGAACTCACCTTCGCGGAAGGGCCCGCCGGCACCGGCAAGACCTGGCTCGCCGTGGGCCATGCCGTGCAATTGCTGGAAGCCGGGCATGTCGAGCGGCTCATTCTTTCGCGCCCCGCGGTGGAAGCCGGCGAGAAGATCGGCTTCCTGCCCGGCGACATGCGCGAAAAGGTCGATCCCTATCTGCGCCCGATCTACGATGCGCTCTACGACTTCATGGAGGGGCGCCTTGTCGAGCGCGCGCTCCAGACCGGCGTGATCGAGATCGCGCCGCTCGCCTTCATGCGCGGACGCACGCTGGCCAATGCCCTGATCCTGCTCGATGAAGCGCAGAACGCCTCCTCCATGCAGATGAAGATGTTCCTCACCCGCCTGGGCGAGGGTTCCCGGATGATCATCACGGGCGATCCGACGCAGATCGACCTTCCGCCGGGTCAGGTCTCGGGTTTTGCCGAGGCAATCGGGCTGCTGAAGGATGTCGAGGGCATCGGCCATGTGAAGTTCGGCCACCAGCATGTGGTGCGGCACGATCTCGTGCGGCGCATCGTGCAGGCCTATGAGGAACGCGCGGCCGATCTGCCGCCCCAGCCGCGCCGTGGCTGAGATCGAGGTACTCATCGAGGCCGAAGGCTGGGAGAAACTGCCCGAAGCGGAAGCCATCGCCCGGCGCGCAGGCCTTGCGGCCATCGGTGCCGGCAATGGGAGCCCGCCGGCACTGGTCGCCGTTCTGCTGACCGATGATGCCGCGATGCAACGTCTCAATGCCCATTTCCGCGGCAGCAACAAACCCACCAACGTGCTCTCCTTTCCCGCTCCGGCGATGCCTTCCGGGGCGGGGGATGCGGAATCACTCTTCCTTGGAGACCTCGCGCTGGGCTATGAAACATGCATGGCCGAAGCGATGGCCGAAGGAAAAAGCCTCGGCGATCACCTGTCCCATCTGGTTGTGCATGGCGTATTGCACCTGATGGGCCATGATCACGAGACGGAGGCGGAAGCCGACGAGATGGAGGATCGCGAACGCGTGATCCTTGCATCGCTGGGCATTTCCGATCCTTATGCGGGCGCGGAAGGGGGCGCCACTGGATGAGTAGTGACAATCCGGCGGAACGCGGCAGCGTGCCGGACAACAAGGGCAGGGAGCCGCCAAGGGAGCGTGAGGCGAAGGAGTCCTTGAAGGATTCCGGGCGCGATTCCTGGGTCGATCGCTTCAAGATTGCGCTGGGGCTGAAGCCCGCCCATTCCCTCCGCGACAATCTCGAGGATGCGCTCGAGGACCAGGATGCCGAGGGCGACAACGACAGCTTCACGCCCGAGGAGCGCCGTATCCTGCGCAACCTCCTCGATGCGCGTGATACCCGCGTGGCGGATGTGATGGTCCCGCGCAGCGCGATCATCGGCATTTCCGAGGACGCGACCTTCGGGGACCTGAAGGCCCTCTTTCTCTCGGCCGGGCATTCGCGCCTGCCGGTCTATGGCGAAACCCTCGATGATCCCAAGGGCATGGTCCATATCCGCGATGTGTTCGTGCGGATGGAGAGCCTCGCCTCCGGCACCACGGTGGGGAAAAGCGGCCTCGTGCGCCCGGTGCTCTTCGCGCCGGCTTCGAAGCCGGCGCTCGACCTTCTGGTGGATATGCAGCGCCAGCGCATCCACATGGCGCTCGTGATCGATGAATATGGCGAGACCGATGGCCTCGTCTCCCTGGAAGACCTGATCGAGATCATCGTCGGGAACATCGAGGACGAGCATGATCAATCGGATGACATCCGCATCGAGGCCCTGCCGAATGGCGATCTGCTCGTTGACTCGCAGGCCGATCTCGATGAGGTCGCGCTGCGGCTGGGCCTTCGGATCGAGCCTGACGAGGGCGATCAGCCGGTCTCGACCGTCGGCGGCTATGTCGCGGCCCTGCTCGGACGCCTGCCGGCAAAAGGCGAGAGCCTCGCCGCGCCCAACGGGCTGATCTTCACCGTGATCGAGGGTGATGCGCGGCGCATGCGCAAGCTTCGTATCGCCCGGCCGCCGGGCGACGACAGCGGTTGATGCTGCATCGGACAGAACAAGAAACGCTTTTGCGCGTCCGTTTTTGGTGATTCCCTGCCGCGCTGATGATTCGCGATGGGAGAAACGGTTTGGGCTGGGCGGATTTCTGGCAGGAATGGCGCGCCCATCGTTTCGCGCTTCCCTATCTCGCCGGGCACATCGCGCTGCTGGAAGGTCGTGCGCGCGCAGGCGCAGCCTTTCTCTCCGGACTTCTGGCCGCGCTGGCGCTGCCGCCGGTCAGTGCGCTGCCGGCCCTTGCCATCGCTTTCCCGCCGCTGGTCTGGCTCGTCGACGGCGCGAGCGAGGGCGGTTTCCGCCGCATGATGCGTGTGGCCTTCCTCATCGGCTGGTGCTTCGGCTTCGGCTATTTCCTGGGCGGATTGTGGTGGCTGGGCGCGGCGTTCATCATCGGCGGCGAGCAGTTTGTCTGGCTCCTGCCGCTCGGCGTCATCGGCCTGCCGGCGGGGCTCGCTTTCTTCCCGGCCCTCGGCGTGATGATTGCGCGGATGATCTGGTCCGCCGGACCCTTTCGCTTCGCATCCCTCGCCTTTGGCCTGGGCGCATCCGAATGGGCGCGGGCGCAATGGTTCACGGGATTTCCGTGGAACGGCTTCGGGCAGGTTTTCTCCGATCATCTCTGGCTCGCGCAGGGTGCGGCGCTGATCGGCGCGGAAGGGCTGGGGCTCTTTGCGCTGGTTGTCTTTGCCACGCCCGCCGCGCTGGGCACCGGCCGCAGCCTCGCGGGGCGCGTGCTGCCGGTCGGGCTGGCCGTCCTGGCCCTGGCTGCGCTGGCGGCCCATGGCGCTTTGCGCCTCGCGCCGACCGGCGGGGTGAGGCCCGATCTTGCGACCCTGCCGATCGTGCCGGATGTGAAGATCCGGATCGTGCAGCCGAATATCGCTCAGGAAGACAAGAATCGCGGCGGCTCGGGCCCCGAAATCCTGCGGCGCTACCTCGAGCTCAGCGACCGCGCGACCGGTGCCCATGCGCGGGGCCTCGCCGATGTGACGCATCTCTTCTGGCCGGAAGCCGCCTTCCCGTTCATCCTCGATCGCGAACCCCGCGCCATCGAGGCGATCGCGAGGGCGCTGGCACCAGGGGGCACGATTCTCGTGACGGGTGCCATCCGCGCCGAGGAGGCTCCGGAAACCGCGCGGCGTTTCCGGTTCTACAATGCCATCCAGATGCTGGATCGCGATGGCCTGCAGGCGACCTATGACAAGGTGCATCTCGTGCCGTT
>JADCCH010000055.1 GCA_020252865.1 Methylobacterium sp. | reverse complement strand
GATGAAGGTCGTGGATCAGGCCACCGGCGAAGACCTCGAGGCCAAGCAGAAAGCCGAGCGCGAAGCCGGCAAGGGCGGCGACGAGGATTGAGCCTCCGCCGCTGTCATCACCGGGGTTGACCCGGTGATCCAGTCTCGAAAAACAGAAAAGCCGCGGCAAACCGCGGCTTTTTTTCGGGCGCTCAGCCGGAATGGTCCGGTCTTGCAGCCGTGAGCAAGGCCGCGGTTGGCAGGACCGTCGCAAATTCCGCGGCAAGCGTTGCGAGATGCGCGCGATGCATGGCGTCCGCCGGAATAAGGGTGCCGTCGAGGTCCCGCTGGTCGAAGCAGAAACAGGCATTGGACGCGAGGATCATGCGCCAGCCCATATTCGCGCCCATGCGCACGGTCGTGGAGACGCACATATCGGTTGCGATCCCGAAGACCACCACCGCTTCGGCCTGAAGACGCTTCAGCCGCAGGTCCAGATCCGTTCCGATAAAGGCCGAATTGACCGATTTCGTCACGAGGGCCTCGCCCTCCCCGGGCTCGAAACCGGGCCGGAACGCATGCCCGGGCATCCCCGGCCCGAGCGTCGAGCCCGGAACGATCGAATCATGCCGGACGTGAATGACAGGCCAGCCGTTCTTGCGCCAGGCGGCGAGAAGCGCCAAGCCGTTTTCGTCGGAGGCTGGATTGTTGCGGGGTGGCCACGGTGCTGCGTCAAACGCCATCTGGAGGTCGACGGGCAGAAGAACGGTGCGGGTGCCGAGTTTCAACATGGGGTATCCTCATTCGTGTGGCTCCCTTCATTCCCCTCGGATCCTTCTTATCAGCCCCGCGGTCGAGCCGTCCAGCGCCTCCCGCCCCTCGCCGGTCTTCACCGGACCCTCAAGCTTCGTTGCGAGTTCTTTCCCCAGCTCCACGCCCCATTGGTCATAGGCATTGATGTTCCAGATCGCGGCTTCCACGAAAACCCGATGCTCGTAGAGCGCGATGAGCTGGCCCAGCACGAAGGGCGTGAGACGCTCGAAAACAAGCGTGATCGAGGGCCGGTCGCCCGGGAAGACGCGATGCGGATTGCCGCCGGCCTCGGCGAGCGTGCGCCCGCGCATCAGGGCCTGCGATTGCGCGAGGCAATTCGCCACGAGCAGGGGATGATGGGCGGAAAGCGCCTTTTCAAACGCAAAATCTTCACGCGAACCGGAGTCCACTTCGCTTGATCTTGCTTTGTGTGCGGGATCATCCTCGCCCTTCGCACCCAGCAGGAACTCCACCGGGATGATATCCGTGCCCTGATGGATCAGCTGGAAGAAGGCGTGCTGGCCATTCGTGCCGGGCTCGCCCCAGACGATCGGCCCGGTGGGCATGGAGACAGGCTCGCCCTCGCGCGTCACGCGCTTGCCGTTCGATTCCATGTCGAGCTGCTGGAGATAGGCGGGAAAGCGCGAGAGGCGCTGCGCATAGGGAATGACTGCTCGGCTCGGATGCCCGCAGAGATTGCGATGCCAGATGCCGATGAGGCCGAGCAGCATCGGCAGGTTTTGTTCCGCCGGCGCCTCGCGGAAGTGCCGGTCCATCGCATGGCCGCCCGCAAGGAATTCCGCGAAACGCTCCGGCCCGATGGCGATCATCAGCGGCAGGCCGATGGATGACCAGACCGAATAGCGCCCGCCGACCCAATCCCAGAAGCCGAACATGCGCGAGGCCGGAATGCCGAAGGCCTCGACCTTCTCCCGCGCGGTGGAAACGGCCGCGAAATGATCGGAAACCGCCTGTTCGCCCAAAGCTCTTGCGAGCCATGTCCGCGCCGAGCGCGCATTGGTCATGGTCTCGATGGTCGTGAAGGTCTTCGACGCCACGAGGATCAGCGCCCGCGCCGGATCGAGCCCCCTCAGGACATCCGCCAGGTGCGCGCCATCGACATTCGATATGAAATGCAGGCGCGGGCCATCATGAAACGGCCGGAGGGCCTCCGCCGCCATGACGGGACCGAGATCCGAGCCGCCAATACCGATATTCACGACATCGGTGAAGGCCCCACCCGCGCCGGCGATCTTGCCGCTGCGCACGTCCCGCGCGAAAGCGAAGCAAGCTTCGCGCATGGCGAGGACATCCGCCATCACATCCTGCCCGCCCAGCGTGAAGCGCGCGCCCTTTGGCGCGCGGATCGCCGCATGCAGAACTGCCCGGTTTTCCGTCAGATTGATCGCCTCGCCGGCGAACATCCG
Organism: Methylobacterium sp.; assembly: GCA_020252865.1. GTDB lineage: Bacteria > Pseudomonadota > Alphaproteobacteria > Rhizobiales > Beijerinckiaceae > Rhabdaerophilum. Next base: position 12,203 of record JADCCH010000055.1, on the reverse strand, counting down.
GTCCCGGAAGCCCTGCACATCCGCTGCCTCGGCCAGCGCGAGGAGAAGGCGGCGTGTCTCGACGGTCACCTTGCATTTGGAATAATCCATCAGCAGGCCATCGGTGCTGGCGGAAAAGGCCTCGAACCGCCCCTTGTCCGCCTCGAAAAGCGACATCATGCGCGTGCTGGCGAGGCCGGCATGATGCGCGCGAAGAGACGCCCAGGCAGTATCGAGGGCGGAAGAATGTCGGGTCATGCGGTTTCCGGCAGGATTTCGCCGAGGCGAAGGCGCGCAATGCGTTCGATCTCGTCGAGAGCGGTGGCGAATTCTTGGGTAGGATTATTACCGATTCGCGTTTTAAAGCCACGCAAGACATCCTCCTTGTTCCGGCCCTTCACGGCAAGGATGAAGGGGAAGCCGAATTTCGCCTTGTAGGCCTCGTTCAGCCGCGTGAACTCCATGAGTTCCGCAGGCGTGAGGCGATCGAGCCCGGCCGATGCCTGCTCCTTGGTCGAATCCGCCGTGAGCTGCTTTGCCAGCGCGAGCCGCCCCGCAAGATCGGGATGCGCGAGGATCAGCGCGCGCTGCTGCGCCTCGGTTCCCGCACGCATGGCCTTGACCATCGCCGCCTGAAGGCCCTGCGCGGTATCGGTCCCGGGGCCGAGGCCCGCCGCGAAAGCCGCCTCCGCCACCCAGGGCGAATGCTCGAAAATGCCGCCGAATCGCGCCATGAACAGCGGCTTCGGCAGGCGCGAAGGTTTCCAGCCTCCGGCCGGTGCATGGGTCATCACCCAATGTCTTGCGATGTCGAGACGGGTCGCTACCCAGGCCTTATCGTGGCTCTTTACGTAATCGAGGAAGCGCGCCAGTGCCGCCGCGCGGCCCGGCCGCCCCACGAGCCGGCAATGCAGGCCGATCGACATCATTTTCGGCGCGGTCTCGCCCTCGGCATGGAGCGTGTCGAAACTGTCCTTGAGATAGGCGAAGAACTGATCGCCGGAATTGAAGCCCTGTGGCGTGGCAAAGCGCATGTCATTTGCATCGAGCGTATAGGGCACGATGAGGAACGGCCCCGTGCCGCCGCGCGCATTCGGCCCCTCGACGTAATAGGGCAGGTCATCCGCATAGCTGTCGGCGGAATAGAGGAAGCCGCCCTCGCCTTGCGTGAGGCGCAGGGTGTTGGCGCTGGTACGGCCCTGATACATGCCCAATGGTCGCCTCCCCGCCACCTCCGTGTGGATGCGGACGGCTTCCGCGATGTGCCTTGCCTCGTCTTCCGGGGAGAAATCGCGGTAATCGATCCATTTCAGGCCGTGGCTGGCGATTTCCCAGCCCGCTTCGTTCATCGCCGCCACCGCATCCGGGTTGCGCATCATGGCATGGGCCACGCCATAGACCGTCACCGGCATGTTGCGATCGGTGAACATGCGGTGGAGCCGCCAGAAGCCCGAGCGCGAGCCGTATTCGTAGATCGATTCCATGTTCATGTGGCGCATGCCCGGCCATGCGGCAGCACCCACGATTTCCGAGAGGAAGGCCTCGGAGGCTGCATCCCCATGCAGGATGTTGTTCTCGCCGCCTTCCTCGTAATTGATCACGAATTGCACGGCGATCCGGGCCCCGCCCGGCCATTTCGCATGCGGAACGTTGCGGCCATAGCCTACAAGATCGCGCGGATAGGTCATTCTTCAGCTGCCCCGATAGGTGGAATAGGACCACGGCGTGCACAGAAGCGGCACATGGTAATGCCCCGAGGCATCCGCGATGCCGAACTGGATCGGCACATGCTCCAGGAAGGCGGGATCGGGCAGATCGAGGCCCAGCGCCCGGAAATAGGCCCCGACATGAAACCGCAACTCGAAGCGGCCCGCGCGCATCTCGTCCGGGCCGAGAACGGGACCGTCGGTGCGGCCATCGGCATTGGTGGTGATGGTCTTCAGCGCCTTCCAGCCGCCTTCGGGCCGGGCCTCGAGAAGCTCGATCACCATACCGCTCGCGGGTCGGCCATGGGTGGTGTCGAGAACATGCGTGGACAGGCGCCCCATGCCATCCTCCGGAAATGTCGCGGGATAAGGATTGTGGTGCGACGACCATCTGACGGCCAGATCGCAACGTCAATTCCGGCTTGTGCGGAATGGCGTTTTCCTGTCGTTTGAGCCCGCCTGCTTCGTCCGGATCACCTGAGGCCCGCCATGAGCCTTTCCCCGCTCGATAACCGCCTGCATCAGCGCCTGCTCGGCGATCCGGTGATCGCGGCGCTGCTCGGCGAGGAAACAGAACTCGCCGCCATGATTCGCGTCGAAAGCGCGCTGGCCAGTGTCCAGATGCGGCTCGGCATCATCCCGCAGGAGGCGGGCGAGGTGCTGGTCATGGCCCTCGCCAAGGCCAATCTGCGCCCGGAGGAACTTGCGGGCGGCATCGCGCGCGACGGCGTGATCGCGCCGGCCTTCGTGGAAGCATTGCGTGCTCAGTTGCCGAGGGAGGCGGGTGGCTGGCTCCATTGGGGCATGACCTCGCAGGATTTGACCGATCTCGCGCTGGTTCTGCGCCTGCGCGAGATCGTGCAGATCGTGGATCGCCGGCTCGCGGCGCTGATCAGGCGGCTCACGGACCTTGCGAAGGCGCATCGCGACACCCTGTGCCTTGCCCGCACGCGCATGCAGGCGGCCGCGCCCACGCTGTTCGGCCTGAAAGCCGCGCAGTGGATGGCGCCGCTGATCCGCCATCGCGAGCGCCTCGCACAGATGCGCGCGCGTCTGCTCGTGGTGCAGATGGGCGGTGCGGCGGGCAATCTCTCGGTCTTCGGGGATCAGGCGCTCGCCGTGATGGATGGCCTCGCCGATGAACTGGCGCTCGGCCGGGCCGAGCCCTGGCACAAGGGGCGCGACCGGATCATCGAATTCGGCCAATTGCTCGCGATGATCGCGGGCTCGCTGGGCATGATCGGCGGCGATCTCGCGCTTCTTTCGCAGAGCGAGGTGGCTGAGGTCGGTTTCGCCGGTGCCGGCGGCTCCTCGACCTTGCCGCAGAAGCAGAACCCGGTTCTTGCGGAGATCGTGCAGTCGCTGGCGCGCTATGCGGTCAATGAGGCGGGTGCGCTGCTTCAGGCCGGCCTGCACCTGAATGAGCGCGATGGCGCGGCCTGGACGCTGGAATGGCTCGCGCTTCCGCCGCTGGTCGCCACAACCGGTGCAGCGCTTCTGCGCGTGGACGAAATGCTCTCCGCATTGCGTGTCGATGCGGGCCGCATGCAGACGAATATCGAAGCGACACGCGGTCTCGTGCTGGCGGAAGCCGCAAGCTTCGCGCTCGCCGGGCATCTCCCGCGCCCCGAGGCGACGGCGCTCGTGAAGAATGCGGTCGAGGCCACGCTGGGCTCCGACCGCTCTCTCCTGGACCATCTCGCGGCGATGACGGAAGTTCCCGTGGATTGGGCGGCCGTGGCGCGGGCCGAGGCGATGGTTGCCCCGGCGCGCGCATTGTCGGATCGGCTGATCGCACGGGCCGAAGCCAGCCTCGACACGAACCTCACAGCGGGGTGAGACCCGCCTCGATCTCGGCCCGCTTGGGCTCGAGGAAGGGGGGGAGCGAGAGGGCCTCGCCCATCGTTTCCTTCGGTTCATCCGCATCAAAGCCCGGACCATCGGTCGCGATCTCGAAGAGCACGCCGTTGGGCTCCCGCACATAGAGCGAGCGGAACCAGAAGCGATCCACCGGACCCGAGGAGCGCAGGCCGATTTCGGCGTAGCGCGCGAGCCAGTTCGTGTAATCCGCATCGGCCGAGCGGAAGGCGACGTGATGCACCGCGCCCGCACCCTGCATCGCCGGCTGCAGGCCCGGTTCCACCGCCACATGCAATTCGGCCGCAGCGCCGCCTTCACCCATGCCGAACACATGGATGCGCGATCCCCTGTGATCCGGGTTCTCGTAATCCCGCTCCTCGCGCATGCCGTAGACGCCTTCCACGAAGAGCTTCGTGCGGCGCAGTTCCGGCACGCTCATGCGGATGGGGCCGAGGCCCCGGATCTGGAATGCGGCGGGCACCTCGCTCTTCGCCCAGGGGTGAGCATCGCCGGCGCCGCCATCATCGACTAGGCTGAGGCGCTGGCCCTCGGGATCCTCGAAATCGAGGGTGAGGCGGCCGTCGATCGCGCGCATTGGGGTCAGCGGCACGCCGGCAGCGGAAAGGCGCTTCTCCCAGAAGCCGAGAGCCTCCGATCCGTTCACGCGGAGCGCGGTGCGGGTGATGGAATGCGTGCCGCGCCGCTCGCGCGTCACGGGGAACTCGAAGAAGGTGAGATCCGTGCCGGGCGAGCCCTCGCCATCCGCATAGAACAGGTGATAGGCGGATGTGTCGTCCTGGTTGACGGTCTTCTTCACGAGCCGCATGCCGAGCAGGCCGGCGTAGAAGGCGTGATTATTCTTCGCATTCGCGGAGATCGCGGTGAGATGGTGGATGCCAAGCAGCTGCATCGGAAACTCCGGGCCTGAAATTGCGTCTTCGCCCATATAGAGGCCGTAAGAGAATTTTTCACTTGCGCAAACACAATCAGACATTGGCCAAGCGCGCTGATCCGGCCTTCGCCTCGCGATGAAAGGTTGAGTGCAAACGAGAACGGGCTAGAGAGGAACACAGTTTCTTTGCCGGAGGCGTATTCCGCATGACCATCCGCCTGCACAAGGGCGACCTGCCCGCCCCGGTCCCGGCCGGATCGATCGTGGCCATCGATACCGAGACCCTGGGCCTCAACCCGCATCGCGATCGCCTCTGTCTCGTGCAGCTTTCGCTGGGCGACGGCACGGCCGATCTCGTGCAGATCGCGCCGGGCCAGAGGAAGGCGCCGAACCTCTTGAAAATGCTGAAGGACAAGTCAATCCTGAAGCTGTTCCATTTCGCCCGGTTCGACCTGGCGGTTCTGCAGCATGCCTTCGGCGTTCAGGCGAGTCCGGTCTATTGCACCAAGATCGCCTCACGCCTCGTGCGCACCTATACCGATCGCCATGGCCTGAAGGATCTCTGCCGCGATCTCATCGGTGTGGAAATTTCCAAGCAGCAGCAGAGTTCGGACTGGGGCGCGGAGACGCTGACGGAAGCGCAACTGGCCTATGCGGCCTCCGATGTGCTGCACCTTCATGCGCTGAAGGCGAAGCTCGATCCGCTGCTCGTGCGGGACGGCCGGAAGGACCTGGCTGATGCCTGCTTCCGCTTCCTGCCCTCGCGGGCCGCGCTCGACCTTCTGGGCTGGCCGGAGACAGATATCTTCGCGCATGCGTGAGGATGGCGCGGGCGGGAACCTCACTTTGGTGTTTCCCGCGCCATAACTCCGCCGCGAGCATGTTGCATGTGTTCGGAATACATTTAGGAGAAAAGGCGGTTCTTCGCGTGTCGCTTCTGGCGTCCCCTTCCTTCCGCGCCCGTTTTCCGGCCCTGCCGGAGGCTTTGGCGCATCGTCCGGAATTCGTCGCGGCCGCGCGCCATTCCCGGCGCGTGCGCTGGCTGAAGCGGCTCATCCCGTTCGCCTGCGGGGGCCTCGTGCTGTTTCTCCTGGCTCGCACGGTGCTGGGTTTTCTGGTGAGCGTGCCGGTGAACATCGCCGGTTCCGTGTCGATCGAGGACCGGAAGATTGTCGTCGAAAAGCCGAAGCTCTCCGGCTTCCGCCGCGATGGCTCGTCCTACGAGGTGAATGCGCAGAAGGCCCTGCAGGACTTGCGCAACCCGAATGTCGTCGAGATGTTTACCCTTTCGGCGCGCGTGCAGCAGGGCCGGCAGAGCTGGACTGATTTCTCGGGCGATGGGGGCACCTATGACAGCAAGGCCGAGAAGCTGAACCTGCGCGGCAATGTGCGCGTGAAGAGCGATACCGGCACCGAGGCGAAGCTCGAGGAAGCCGAAATCGAATTCAGGGCCGGCACGGTTGTCTCCAACAAGCCGGTCGAAGTGCGCATGCAGGCGGGGCAGATTTCGGCCGACAGCTTGCAGGTGCTGGAGAATGGCCACAAATTCGTGTTTGAGGGACGCGTGCATTCCGAATTCGTCAATGCCGCCCCGGCCGGAAAGACCGAACCATGATGCAATGTCCCCTCCCGAAGCTTCTGGTGGCGATCGCCGCTGGCCTTGTCCTTGCCGGCGCGGCCACCGCCCAGGATGCGACCCGCCGCGGCAGTGCCGGCACGCCGTTCCTTGGCTTCGGCTCGAACAGCCGCGAGCCGGTGAAAGTGGATGCGAACCGCCTCGAGGTCTTCGACAAGGAGAGCAGGGCGGTCTATTCGGGCGATGTCGTTGCCGTGCAGGGCCAGAGCACCCTGCGCTGCGCGAGCATGATCATCTCCTATGCCCAGGCGCGTGGCGGCGGGGCTCCGGCACCGGGTTCAACCTCCATCCAGCAGATCGAGTGCGAAGGCCCTGTTTCGCTGCTCTCGGGCACGCTTTCGGCCACATCGCAGAAGATGGTCTATCATGCCGCGAGCGATACGGTGACGCTTACGGGCCGCGTGGTCATCGCCGATTGCGACAATGTGCAGCGCGGCGAACGGGTGGTCTATGATGTGAAGACCGGCCGTGCGAAAGTCGATGCTGGGCCCACGGGCCGCGTGCAGGGCGTCTTCACGCCGGGCTCCGAGGCGCCGGGCGGCAATAACCGCAATGCGGGCAGCACGCCGGCTCGCTCGAAGGAATGCCCGGAACCGGCCCGGCCCTGAGCCCATCGCGCGCAGCAGGTGACGATTGCCTGAAGCTGCGATAAGCGAGAAATCCAGTTTTTCCGTTCGTTCGAGTGTTTTTCCGGTGCTCCAGTCCCTCCTGCACCTTCTAGGCAAGAAGCCGGCCGCGTCCACCGCGAGGCAGGGTCCGGCGGCGATCGGACTGCGCCTTCGCGGCCAGCCGGGTACCAAAGTGATGCATTCGATCGACGTTCTCGTGGCGGAATCGCTGGGCAAGAGCTACGGCAAGCGTAAGGTCGTGAAGGATGTGAGCCTCTATGTGCGCCGGGGCGAGGCTGTGGGCCTGCTCGGCCCGAACGGCGCGGGCAAGACGACCGTGTTCTACATGATCACCGGCCTCGTTCCGGCCGATCACGGGCGTATCCATCTCGACGGTTTCGACATCACCGGCCTGCCGATGTATCGCCGCGCGCGGCTCGGAATCGGCTATCTGCCCCAGGAAGCCTCGATCTTCCGGGGGCTGACGGTGGAGCAGAACATCCGCGCCGTGCTGGAATCGGTCGAGCCCGATTCGAAAAAGCGCGAGCGCGAACTTGACGCCCTGCTGGACGAGTTTTCGATCACCCGTCTTCGGCATTCGCCCTCGATCGCGCTTTCCGGCGGTGAGCGCCGGCGCTGCGAGATTGCCCGCGCACTGGCGGGGCGCCCGCATTTCATGCTGCTCGACGAGCCTTTCGCAGGCATCGATCCGATTGCGGTGGGCGACATTCAGGATCTCGTCAAGCATCTGAAATCACGTGGGATTGGTGTTCTCATCACCGATCATAACGTTCGTGAAACGCTTTCGCTCATCGACCGCGCCTATATCATCCATTCCGGCGAGGTTCTGATGGAAGGCCAGCCGGATGAGATCATCGCCAGCCCGGATGTACGCCGCCTTTACCTCGGCGAGGATTTCCGCCTCTGAGGCATTGCAGCCCGGGTCAGCGCCTCGCCGCATGCCGGAATTGCATGGCTTTATGCGAAGGCTTCCGCAAGCCGGTGAAAGTTTCGGCTTGCCCTTCAGAGTTCCGAAATTAAGTATCTGCAATAAATGTGCCGAATCAGGTTTCGCGCAGGAGGCGCGATTCGCGGAATTCGGGAAGAGGCAAGTCGATGGCCCTTGGCCAGAAACTGATGATGCGCCAGAGCCAGTCTCTGGTGATGACGCCGCAGCTGCTGCAGGCGATCAAGCTTCTTCAGCTCTCGACGACCGAGTTGCAGGCTTTCGTCGAGACCGAGCTCGAGCGCAACCCCCTGCTCGAGCGTGACAGCCGCGACGATGAGGGTCCCATCGCGCCGGATACCGGCCCGATGGAGCCGGCTCGCACCGAGGCTTCGCCCGGCGATTGGGCCAGCGAGGACATGCCGGCCGACCGCGCCACGCTGGAACGCGAGACCGGCACCAGCTTCGAAAACGCCTTCCCCGATGAAGCGGTGGTGACGCAGGATGGCCCGCAGGCCGAGAGCGCCTACTGGAACCTTTCCGGCGGTTCGGGCCGCGGCCCCTCGCTGGATGACGACGACCCGAACCTCGAGGCCTATATCGCGGCGGGCAGCACGTTGCACGAGCACCTCGCAAGCCAGCTCGGCTGCTGCGACACGGATGACCTCACCCGGCTGATCGCCGGCCAGATCATCGACCAGATCGACCAGACCGGCTATCTCCTGGAAACACTGGCGAGCCTCGCGGAGCGCCTCGGCGTGCCGCTGAAGCGCTGCGAGATCGCGCTGGAAGTGGTGCATGGCTTCTCGCCCACCGGCGTGGGTGCCCGCAACCTCGCGGAATGCCTGCGCCTGCAGTTGCGCGAGCGCGACCGGCTCGATCCGGCAATGGATGCCTTCATCAGCCATCTCGATCTTCTGGCGAAGCGGGAATTTGCGACTCTTCGCCGCGCCTGCGGCGTCGATGAGGATGATCTCGCCGACATGATCGCCGAGATCCGCCGGCTCGATCCGAAGCCCGGACTCATTTTCGGCTCCTCGATGATCGATGCCATCGTGCCGGATGTCCATGTGCGCCCGGCATCCGATGGCGGCTGGCAGGTGGAGTTGAATTCCGACGCGCTGCCTCGCGTGGTCGCCAACCGCTCCTTCTATGCCCGGGTCTCCAGGAACCCGGACAAGGCCGCCCGCAGCTTCGTGGATGAGCACTGGACCAACGCGAACTGGATCGTGCGCAGCCTGGAGCAGCGCGCGCGCACCATTCTCAAGGTCGCGACCGAGATCGTGCGCCAGCAGGATGCCTTCTTCACCTATGGCGTGGCGCATCTGAGGCCCTTGAACCTGAAGATCATCGCGGATGCCGTGCAATTGCACGAATCGACCATCAGCCGCGTCACGGCCAACAAGTACATGGCGACGCCGCGCGGATTGTTCGAGATGAAGTATTTCTTCTCGACCGCGATCGCGGCCAGCGATGGCGGGGCCTCGGTTTCGGCGGAAGCCGTGCGCTTCCGCATCAAGCAGCTCATCCATGCCGAGGAAGCGCAATCGATCCTCTCGGACGATGCGATCGTCGATAAGCTCAGGGAAATGGGTATCGATATCGCGCGGCGCACGGTCGCCAAATATCGGGAAGGGTTGGGAATTGCCTCCTCCTCGATCCGCCGGCGCGAGAAACTTGCCGCAATGCCTCGTGCAAAAGCGGGTTGATCCTGCGTTAGGCACGATGCTTCGGCCCGTTCAGGCATTGGCTGCTTTCGATTGACGAGCCCTGCCAGCCGGACGTAGCCTTTTCCATCGCCTCCGGGGAATCGGGGGCGTGAACAGGGGAGTCGATCATGGAAATTCGTGTTTCCGGCAAGAACATCGATCTCGGAGAAGTGCTGCGCCACCAGGCCGAGCATCGCCTCAACGAAGTGATCCGGAAATACGTCGATTCCAACTTTACCGGCCATGTCACGGTCTCGCGTGACGGCATCGGCTTCAAGACCGAATGCGCCGTGCGATTCGACCATGGCCCGGTGATGCATGTGACGGGTGAGGCGCCCGATGCCTATCAATCGCTCTCGGTCGCGATCGAGCGGATCGCGAAATCCCTGCGCCGCTTCAAGCGCAGGAAGGACAAGCACGGCGCGGATCGCGTAATGATCAATGGTTTCGACAACAGCCCGCCGGCCGCCTTCGACGATCCGGAGGACGACGAGGATGATGTGGTCGCCACCACAGGCGCCGGCGCAGTGATCATTGCCGAGGCCGTGGCGAATGCCCCGCGCCACAGCACCACTTCCGCCGTGGAGGCCTTCGAGAAATCAGATCTCCCGGTGCTCGTGTTTCGAAACGCTGGCACCGGCCGCGTGAATGTGCTCTACCGCCGGAAGGATGGCCATTACGGCTGGGTCGATATCGGCTGATAGGGGCGGGGTGGAAAAGTCCTCAAGTTGCAACTTCCAGGTCGGCGTCGCAGAACGGCACGCCGCCTGCTTGGTCAGGTGTCATGGCGCTTACGTCACTCCTTGTTCCGGAGGCCGTGCTTTCGGATCTGAAGCCCAACGGCAAGAAGCAGCTCCTGCACGAGCTGTCCCTGCGTGCGGCCGAAATCAGCGGTCGCCCGGAGCGCATCATCTTCGATCAGCTGCTCCAGCGGGAGCGTCTCGGCTCCACCGGCATCGGGCAGGGCGTTGCGATCCCGCATGCCGCGATTCCCGGCCTGCCGCATCTCTTCGGGCTCTTCGCCCGGCTCGGGCGGCCCGTGGATTTCGAATCGGTCGATGGCCAGCCGGTGGATCTCATCTTCGTGCTGCTGGCGCCGGAAAGCGCGGGCGCCGATCACCTGCAGGCACTTTCGCGCGTGGCGCGGTTCTTCCGCTCGCCCGCGCAAGTGCAGATGCTGCGGCAGGCGGATGACCCTGCCGCGCTCTTCGCGATCCTGACCTCTGAATCCTCGCCGCGCGCGGCTTGAAGCCGCACGGCCTGTCATTGGCCGCGTTCGGCCCCGGCCTTGGTTTCGCTGCTCTTCTTGCCGTGCGACGCTTCCGAGAAGCGATCCGTCAGCGCCATGATGAGGCCAGACACCACGAAGACCATATGGATCGCCACCAGCCATGTAAGATCACGATCCGAGGTGTTCTTCACGTTCATGAAGGCCTTGAGCACCTGAATGGCCGAGATGGCCACGATGGACGAGAGCAGCTTCAGCTTAAGCCCGGTGAAGTCGATCTTGCCCATCCATTCGGGCCAATCCTCGGTCTGGCCCGGATCGATGCGCGACACAAAATTCTCGTAGCCGGAGAAGATCACGATCACGATCAGCGAGCCTGTCAGCGTGAGGTCCACCAGCGCCAGAACCCCGAGGATCACCTCCGATTCGGTGGCCGTGTAGCCATGGCCGACGAAATGAACCAGTTCCTGACCCGCCTTCAGCAGCAGAACGCCCAGGGCGGCCACGAGCATCACGTAGAAGGGCGCGAGAAGCCAGCGGCTCGCAAACAGAAACCGCTCCAGAAGGCGTTCGATCATCGGGCCATTCCTCGTCCGGGCTTGGCGAATGGCCAACCCGGCCCTATTTCGCCCGTATCGAGTAACACTGGGAGATGGACTTGGGAAGCGCCTGGCATCCCAGCCGAAAGGGAGGGGATGGCCGATGGCTGCGGGTGACCAAGCCGCGATGGAACGCTGGGCGGGCCTTGTCCTGGCAGCCTCCGCGATCCTCGCGCTGATCTTCGCCAATTCCGGCTTTTCAGGCGCCTATTCGGCGATTCTCGGCTTTCCCATTCAGGTGGCCATCGGTGACTTCGCGATCGCCAAGCCATTGCTGCTCTGGGTGAATGACGGGCTGATGGCCATCTTCTTCCTGCTCGTCGGCCTCGAGATCAAGCGCGAGTTCCTCGCGGGCGAACTCTCGGATTGGCGGCGGGCCCTGTTGCCGCTCATCGCGGCCTGCGGCGGTTTCGCGGTGCCGGCACTTCTGTTCGTGGCGCTCAACATCGGTTCGCCGCAGAACTTCGCCGCCTGGGCTGTGCCGACCGCGACCGATATTGCCTTCGTCGTGGGCCTCATCGCGGCCCTCGGACGGCTTGTGCCCTTCAGTCTCAAGGTCTTCGTGCTGGCCATCGCGATCATCGATGACCTGATGGCCGTGGTGGTGATCGCCCTGTTCTACACGGCGAAGCTCTCGCTCCCCATGCTGGGGCTCGCGATGGTCTGCCTCGCGATTCTCGTGGCGTTCAATCGGCTCGGCGTGCGTCGCATCGCAGCCTATATGCTGGTGGGCATCGTTATGTGGGCCTTGGTTCTGAAATCCGGCATCCATGCCACACTCGCCGGCGTGGTCATGGGCCTTTTCATTCCGCTGCATACGAAATCCGGTGCGACGCCGCTGGAGGATCTCGAGCACGGGCTCCAGCCGTGGGTTTCCTTCCTCATCGTGCCGATCTTCGCCTTCGCGAATGCCGGGTTGCCGCTGGCCGGCATGGGTCTGGATGCGCTCTTCGTCCCGCTGACGATGGGCATCATTATCGGCCTCTTCGTGGGCAAGCAGTTCGGCATTCTCGGCGCGACATGGCTTGCAGTGCGGGCCG